>JAYVMK010000115.1:0-4159 GCA_043758995.1 Lichenibacterium sp.
CGACATGCTGCAGGCCGTCGAGCGCCATCCCGCCATGTTGTTCTTTCTCGACAACGTGCGCTCGATCGGCCCCGAGTCGCGGGCCGGGGGCAATGGCAAGCGCGGGCTGAACGAAAATCTCGCGCGCGAGATCATGGAGTTGCACACGCTCGGCGTCGGCAGCGGTTACTCGCAGGCGGACGTGACCTCCCTGGCGCGCGTCATCACAGGCTGGACCTTCGCGGGCCGTGAGGGCCGCATCGGCGAACCCGGCGCTTTCACCTTCAACTCCGCCATGCACGAGCCCGGCGACCAGATGGTGGTGGGACATGCCTATCTCGGCGGCGGCTTCGGCCAAGGCGAAGCGGCGCTGAACGATCTCGCCCGCCATCCCGCGACGGCGCGCCATGTCGCCACCAAGCTCGTGCGTCACTTCATTGCGGACGACCCGCCGCCGAGCGCCGTCGACCGCATCGCCACCGTGTTCCGGCAGAGGGATGGAGACCTCCGCGCCGTTGCGGCGGCGCTGGTCGACCTGCCCGAGGCCTGGTCTCCTCCATCGGCCAAGATGCGCAGCCCGCAGGATCTGTTGATGGCCGCGGCGCGCCTGACGGGCGCGAAGCCGGCCGACCCCGCCCCCTGGCTGGGCGTGCTCCGGATGTTGGGCCAACCGCTGTGGGAGCCGCCAGGCCCGAACGGCTACCCGGACACGGCCGCCGACTGGGCCTCGCCCGAAGCCATGAAGCTGCGGCTCGATCTCGCCGCGCAGATCGCCCACGGCGTCAAAGGCTTCGGCATCGACGGCGCGCCCGATCCTTTGGCGCTGCTCGATATCGCGGCCGGCGATGCGCTGTCGCCCGAGACGCGCGATGCCGTGACCCGTGCCGAATCGCGCGAACAGGGCCTGGCGTTGGCTCTGATGTCTCCCGAGATCCAGAGGAGGTGACAATGTCGCTGTGCGAACTTCCAAGCCCGAGCCGGCGTGCCCTCCTGATGGGGGGCACCGGCTGCTTCGCCTGGGCCTTCCTGCCGCGCTTCGCGCGGGCGGCAGGCGGACGCGACATGCGCCTCGTCACGATCGTGCTGCGCGGCGCCCTCGACGGGCTCTCGGCCGTGGCCCCGATCGGCGACCCCGCCTATGCCGACCTTCACGGCGATCTGGCTCTCAGGCTCGGCGGCGACCATCCGGCCCTGCCGCTCGACGGCTTTTTCGCCCTCAACCCGGCCATGCCGAACTTCGCCCGCCTGTTCCGGGCCGGGCAGGCGGCCGTGGTTCATGCCACGGCGACCGGCTACCGCGAGCGCTCGCATTTCGACGGGCAGGATGTGTTGGAGAGCGGCCATGCCGGGCCGGGCTTCACGGCGTCGGGTTGGTTGAACCGCGCCCTCGCGGCTCTACCGGCGGGCGAGCGCGTCGGCATCAGGGGGTTGGCCGTCGGCGCCGTACCGCCCCTCGTCATTCGAGGCCCTGCGCCGGTTCTCGGCTGGGCGCCTCAGGCGGGTCCCGCATCGGCCGGTGATGACCTCGCCCGGCGCGTCCTCGATCTCTACGCCCGGCGCGATCCAGCGCTCGGCAGCGCACTGGCCCAGGGGCTCGCGACCGAGCGCATGGCGAATGCGTCGATGGGGGCTGCGGGACGTGGCGACATGGGCACGCCCGCCGGCATGCGCCAAGCCGCCGAAGGGGCGGCGCGGCTCCTGGCGGCCGACGACGGTCCTCGGATCGCAGCCTTGGCCTTCGACGGTTGGGACACGCATGTGAACGAGGGCGGCGCGACCGGGCGGCTGGCACAGCTGCTCGGCGGGCTCGACGCCGCCTTCGCGGCGCTGGAGGCCGGCCTCGGCGACCATTGGCGCGACACGACCGTGGTGGTGATGACCGAGTTCGGGCGCACCGTCCACATCAACGGAACGGTCGGCACCGATCATGGGACCGGCACCGTGGCCTTCCTGGCCGGAGGCGCCGTCAAGGGCGGGACCGTCATGGCGGACTGGCCCGGTCTCTCGGCGGCGCAACTCTACGAAGCGCGCGACCTCAAGCCCACGACGGACCTGCGCGCCGCTTTGAAAGGTATCCTGAATGTGCAGTGGGGTCTGTCGCGCGACGTGCTGGCGCGCGACATCTTCCCAGACTCAGACGGTGTCGGACCGCTGACCTCGCCCTTCGTCTGACCCTCCGCCTGACGGCGTTTCGAGCCTGTCTCGGCTACGGGGCCTGATAGCCTGACCAGAGCCACTCCAGAGCTTCGGGCAGCGTCTGAGCGACCGTCGCGGCATCAACATGCCCGGCGTTGCGGGAGAACAGGAACTGGTAGTGATAGCCCTTGTCGGCCAGCACCTTGGCCATGCGTTCGTCGGCCAGCGTCCAGTCGTGCATGCCGTCCGGCAGGGGAGTCACGGGATAGAACAGATCCCGATCGCCGGTCTCGAACCAGAAGCGGATGGGCTTCGGCGGACTGCTGGGGATCAGCGGTGATCCCGCCGCCGTGTCGGACGGGGTAACCGTCACGCCATTTGCATTGAGCACGGAGCTCTGCTTCGGCCCGGCCCAGGCATCGTGGTACTCCCAGGCGCCACCGGGCAGCGCGGGATTATGCGGCCATTGCTGGTTCACCATCGTGGGCGAATAGGCGAGGACCCGATGGTAAAGCTCGGGATGGAACCACGCCATGGTGAAAGCCGCCGCGCCACTGGAACTGATGCCCATCGTGGCGCGACCGTCGGGATTTTTCGTTAGTTGGACCCCGACCTGCTGCTCGACGAGCGGAAGCACCTCGGCTTCGACCCATTCCGCATAGGTCCCCGAGACCGCGTCATACTCGAGCCCGCGCTCGCTCCCCTGAGCATCCTGCCCGCCCGCCCCGATGCCGATGGCGATCATCGGCGGTAGGCGATGCTGCGCGATGAGATTGTCAAGCACCGCGAAGAATTGCGGCTCCTTGAAGAAGCCGGTCGGTCCGCCATCGCCGAAGACGATGAACGGCGCGGCGCCACCCTTCTGGAGCTGCGCCGGGACGTAGACATCGACTTTTCGCGTCCAGGTCCCCGGATGCGCCGTGGTGACCATGAGATTGGATTTGTCGCCCGGCGCGGTGTCCGCCGCGTAGACCGAGGCGTTGAGGCAATTGTTTGCGTCTTGGCGGACCATGGCGGGCTTGTACATAACGCTGTCGGTGGACGACATCGTGATGGTCGTGATCGTCCCCCGAGGCACGCCGGCCTGGGCCAAGGTCTCCGGAGCCACCGGGTGGGACGCGCCGATGATGAAATTGCCGTCCTGGCCTGGCTTCGGCAACGTACCGTCCGGGAGTTCGGTCGCCGACGGGTAATTGGGGTTCTTCGGATCGCGGGTCGGCGGCGACGACGTGAGATCCAGCCCTCGCGTTTCGATATAGAAGGGTGCCGAGGGGTCGGTCGTATTGGCGCCCGGAGGAAGGGTCGCATTGCCCTTCGGGCAAGCGCCCTGTGCCATCACGGGCCAGGGCCCTAACATCGATGCCAGCACACCGCCGACCAGGACGAGCCGTGTCTTGTTCATGCCGAACCTCCCCACCGGGCTCTCCGGCCCGAGAACCTCGGCATCGGCTAGGACGCACTCATCGTCAAGTAAGAATTTGTTGAACAAAGCCAATGATATCGAAGAATACTTCGATCCGACCCAAGCATCTTCAGCCGCATGTCGGCCTTGGATCAAGGGATTAGGCTACGCCTCGTTTACCTGCCGCTCGCGCAAGCGGGCGCCTCAGGCCGGAAGCCTCGCCGGCCGTCAGATCGGCTTGACGCCGGCGACATCGGTCTCGGCATGAAGTGCCGTCGACGGGGACGAAACGAAAGATCGTCGGGCATCGAGCGGATGAGCGCCGACCGTGAAGGCGGCGGAGACGATCCCGAGCGACAGGACGACCACGACCCCGAGCGACATGCGCAACTGCCGACGCGCGTCAGAGCCGGCCGCTTTGATCGAGAAGCCCGCGCTGTCTTCGACGCGAAGGAGAGTGGGAGCCATGGTCCTTGACCCTTGACGAACCGAACCGCCTATCGAGCGGCGGACGCTCCAATCCCCCAACGTTCCGGCGGTTCCGTTTACCGTCTAGGTGGACTGCATTTTATGACGGCGATGTGACTGGCCGCCCGGCATTGTCGATCCGCCCGATCGCCCCCATTCAAAGCATTCGCCAGG
>JAYVMK010000116.1:0-7803 GCA_043758995.1 Lichenibacterium sp.
ATCTCGGGCAGCGAGGGAAGCACGGTCGAGACGGCCTTCTGCGACGTCGTCTCATCCCAGTCGCCCTCGACGGAATTCGCGACCTTGAACTGCGGGTACTTCTTCAGACCATCGAGCGTACCGTTGTGGAAGTCATCGTCGATCGAGGTGCCGGCGACACCGCGGATCTCGAGCAGGTTGCCGCCCTTCGGCAGCTTGGTCGCGAGATAGTCCATCGCCTTGGCGGCCAGGGCCCTGTAGTCGACCCGGATACGGTAGGCGCAAGGCTCGGTGACGATGCCGTCGAACGAGACCACGACAATGCCGGCGTCGCAGGCCTGCTTAACCGCACCGTTCAACGCTTCCGGTGAGGCGGCGTTGATCACGATCGCGTTGTAGCCCTGCAGGATCAGGTTCTGTAGCTGTGCCGCCTGGGTCGGAACTTCCTTGTCAGCCGTCGTGAAGACGTCTGCCGCTCCGACGATCTTGTCCTGCACGGCCTTGTCGGCGACAGCGCCGTAGCTCTTCAGCATGGCTTGGCGCCAGGAGTTGCCAGCATAGTTGTTAGAAAACGCGATACGCATGTCCTTCGTGTCGGCCTGCGCCGAGCCAAAGGCTGACACCATAGCCGTCGTGACTATCAGCGCATGCAATGTTCTGCACATCATCATCATCTCCCTATTTGGTCTTACGACCTTGTTTTCGTTCTGACGCGGTAGCGATCAAAGCGCTTCCGCTCGCACATAGAACGCACGACACGGCAGACTAGACAAGCCGTTGCATAGCCCTCTATTCGCGATTGGCAGGCGGAGGACATCGAGAGAGGCGCCATGCCCAAGGGGGTCAGCGCGCGTTCGGCTCCGCCGCCGTTACCGTAGCGCGTTCATGACTGCACTCACCTTCGTCACCGCCGAGACGTTCTGCAGCGCGTAGTCGATCGATGCGCGATGCCAGTCGGCGTTCATGGTGGCGCAGCAGTCCTCCGGCACCACCATGGAATAGCCCTTGTCGGCGCCGGTTCGGGCCGTGTGCTCGATCGACATGTTGGTCCAGGCACCGGTGACGATCACGATGTCGCGGCGCTCGGCTTTGAGGATGGTCTCAAGATTGGTGCCCTCCCACGCGCTCATGCGCATCTTGGTGATGACATGGTCGCCGTCCTGCGGCTCGAGTCCGGAGACCGGTTCGGCGCCCCAAGTTCCGCGCACCACGGCGTTCGAGGCCACCACCCCCTCGAACAGGGGTGCATTCAGCGTCAGCCCCGGTGCGCCAGGTTCGACCACGAACCAGACGTGGATCACCGGAATGCCTTTGCTCCGGCACAGCGCGGCGAGACTGGCGGTATTCTCTGTCGCGTTCTGCGCCTTGCAATGAGCCGGCGCGCCTGACGAGGCGAAGGCGCCCCCCTCGGTCACGACGTCGTTCTGCATGTCCTGGATGAGCAATGCACAGCGGGAGGGATCGAGGTCGACACCGACTGCAAACGGCATGAAATTGTGCTCCTGATCGACTCGCGACTTTAGATGTCGGCGACAATTCTGACCGGCAGTACTTCATGCCATTCCGAGGCCGAGCCGGCGAGATCCAGTCTCGATCCTCGACTCGCCGCGAGGCCCGCGCAAGTTGCCGATCGGGTTGTCGAGCCTGCAGCGCGACGCGACGCCGACCGGATGTAAGGTGCGAAGCAGGTCGGCACCGTTCATGGAAGATCGACGCCGCAAATCTGGGACAGGCCCTTCCCACTTCCCGGCCGACCCGATCGCGTTCAGCACCGCCCGCACCCTCTTGATGTACGTTCGCGTTAGCGTGCATCAAACCGGAGAATGATTACCATGTCACAGGATAGACCGGACGCAGCCGCCCTTCGCGTTCCCGACCTCGCCGGCAAGGCCGTGTTGATCACCGGGGCGTCGACTGGGATCGGCGCCGCGGTGGCTATCGCCTTCGCGCGGCAGGGCGCTCGTGTCGCTCTTCATTTCAACGCAAGCGAGGATGAGGCGACCCGGCTGGCCGACGGCATCGTGGCCGAAGGGGGGACGGCTTCGCTGGTCCAAGGCGACATGTCGGTCGACGGCGAATCCGAGCGCGTGGTCGAACGGGCCGCGGCCGCCCTTGGTGGGCTCGACGGATTGATCAACAACGCTGGCGGCATGCTGGGTCGCATCCCCACCATCGAGATGACCGACGAGCACTACCGACGCGTCATGGACCTCAACGCCCGCTCGGTCCTGGCCGCCACCCGCGCGGCTCACCCCTGGCTCAAGCGCCAAGGCGGCTTCGTGATCAACACGACGTCGATCGCGGCTCGCAACGGAGGCGGCAACGGCGCCATCCTCTACGCGGCCGCCAAGGGCTTCGTGTCCACGATCACGCGCGGCCACGCCAAGGAATTCGTCGGCGACAAGATCCGCGTCAATGCGGTGGCGCCCGGCGTGATCGCGACGCCGTTCCACGATCGTTACTCGACCGCCGAGCAGATGGAGCAGCAGCGCCGCGCCATTCCGATGGGGGTGGTCGGCACGGCGGAGCACTGCGTCGGGGCCTACCTGTTCCTCGCCTCCGAGTCGCTGTCAGGCTACATCACGGGCCAGATCATCGAGGTGAACGGCGGCCAACTCATGCCGTAGAAGAGCAGCGGCTCCGCCCACACGCCCGTCCGTGGCCGATAAGCCAGCGATGTCTGCCACCGGACAGGTCATGTCGTACTCGGCGATCAGGGCTGTCGGGCGCGAGCAGCATCGGTAAGTAGTGGCGGCCATGTGTGCAAGCATCGGAGGCATCAAGCTCGTTGGTATAACCAAAGTGAGCACAACCGCTTTGTCTTTTACGATTGCCTGCGGCGAGCGAAGGTCTGCTTTGCCCGTGATTGCCCCGAAAGCAGCCCAACTGCTCTCCACCCACACCCGCTGTCGGCGTGCTCTGATCTTTCGCTTTGGGTGACGACCGGATAGCCGACGGTCTGTGCGGATCAAACGTAACCGCTTTTTGGTCTGTCGAGGCCGAGATTGTCGCGCAACGTCCGACCCTCGTATTCGCTACGGAACAGGCCACGGTTCTGCAATTCCGGGATTACGAGATCGACGAAGAGGCCGAGATCGAGCGGCAGGACAGACGGCTGGATCAGGAAGCCGTCGACACCCCTGGCCCGGAACCAGCGCTCCATGTGGTCGGCGATCTGCACCGGCGTACCGACGAGGCTGCGCTGCCCCCGCGCCCCGCCGTAGCGCTGGTAAACCTGCCGGAGCGTGAGTCCCTCACGCGACCAGGCCGCCACAAGCTTGGCTTCGGAGTGGCCCGTCTCGAGGCCGCTCTGCAAGATAGAATGCGGCAGGGGCGCGTCGCTCAAACAGGCCGAGATGTCGATGCCGCCGAGCGCCGTCTGCAACAGGGACCGCCCGACCTCCTCGTGGATCAGCGAATCCAAATAGGCCTGCTTGTCCTTCGCCTCCGCCTCCGTGTCGCCCATGACGGGATTGAGGCCCGGCATGACCTTGATGCCGTCGGGGTTGCGGCCGCGCGCGGCAGCGCGGGCCTTGATGTCGGCCGAGAAGGCCTGGGCCTGCTCCAGGGAATGGAGCGGCGAGAAGACGATCTCGGCCACGGCTGCGGCGACCTCCATGCCCCGGTCCGAGGCGCTGGCGGCGGCCAAGACCGGGTAGCCCTGCGGCGGGCGCGCTATGTTGAGCGGCCCGCGCACCGAGAAGCTGGCGCCCTTGTGGTCGAGGACGTGCAGCTTGTCGGGATCGAAGTAGACGCCGCTCTCGCGGTCGCGCTGGAAGGCATCGTCGTCGTAGCTGTCGAGGAGGCCTTTGAAGACGTCTACGAATTCCAGCGCCCGGTCGTAGCGTTCGGCGTGGCCATAATGTGCGTCGCGGCCGAAGTTCGGCGCTTCCCAAGGGTTGGTCGAGGTCACCACGTTCCAGCCCGCACGGCCGGCGCTAATATGATCGAGCGAGGCGAGGCGGCGGGCCAGCGTGTAGGGTTCGTTGTAGCTCGTCGTGGCGGTGGCCACGAGGCCGATCCGGCTTGTCGCTGTGGCGAGGGCGGCCAGGAGCGTCAACGGATCGAAGAAGCACATATACTGCGGCCAGCGCCGCAGCGCAGCCATGTCGCCGCTCCGTGTCGCTACGGCATCGGCGAGGAACAGGAGGTCGAACTTGCCGCGTTCGGCCGTCCGCGCCAGATCGACATAGTGCTGGACGTTGGTCCCCGCGTCGATTGTCGCCTCGGGATGGAGCCAGGCGGCGAGGTGGTTGCCGGTCGGGTGGATAAAGGCGCCGAGCTTCATGTGGCCGGTGCGTTCGGACGTGCTCAAGAGACTTCTCCTGTGGAACGGCGATCGGGATGGCGGCGCTTGGGACGCGTCACCCCAAGAGGCGGGACTTCAGTACGCGATCGACCAGCAGGGCCGTCAGCGCCGCCGCCAGCATGATGAGGGTCGCGACGGCCGCCGCCATGGGATCGATGCGGCTTTCCATGTAGGCGAAGGTCACTACGGGCAGCGTCGCGGTCCGGGCCGTGGTGAGAAACATCGACAGCGGCAGGTTGACGAAGGACAGTACCGCCGAGAGCACGAAGGCGGCCGACAGGCTCGGCCGCAGTAGCGGCAGCGTGACGTGGACGAGCGTCTGGAGCCAGCTGGCGCCGAGGTCGCGCGCCGCTTCCTCGACCCGGGCGTCTAGGCCGGCGAGCGCCGACATGGCGAAGCGCAGCGTCAGGGGCAGCAGAAAGACCGCATGCGTGCCGACGAGCGCTGCGGTGCCGAGCTGTACGCTGGAAAGGGTGCCGAGCTGCAGCACCGCGAGTCCGACCACGATTTCGGGCACCAACAGCGGGCCCGACAGAATCAGGGTTGCGACGCCACGTTGGCCAGGTCCGAGGCGACGGAGGCCGTAGGCGGCAAGCAGGCCCGCCGCCGTGGCGAGGGCCGCCGCCGCAAGGGCGACCTCGACGCTCACCCCGCACGCGGTCAGAAATTCCGAATGATCAGCGAGGGCGCCGTACCAGTGCACGGTCACGTGTTCGAAGCCGCTCGGAAAACTCGTGGCCGAGTTGACCGAATCGACAGCGACGAGGAGCGCCGGTCCCAGCAGGAAAACGAGCAGAAGGCCCAGATAGGCGCGGCCGACGATCCGCATCATGCCGAAGCCATCCGCAGCCATCGGGCCGTGCCGGCGGTGAGCAGCGCGAGCAGCGCCGCCATGACGACGAGCAAGATCATCGACACCGTCGCGGCGAGCTGCCCGTTGTAGGTCGCGAGGATGAACTGCGAAACGAGCGTCGTGAGCGTCAGGTCGGCCGGGCCTCCGAGGTAATGCGGCGCCACGAAGCTGCTCATCGAGAGCGACAGCGCGACGACCGTAGAGGCGACGAGACCCGGGGCCGACAGAGGCAGGATGAGATAGAGGAATTCCTGCCACCAGGAGGCGCCGAGATCGCGCACCGCCTCGCTGAGGTCCGCCGGGATGGCCCGCACTGCGCTAGTCAGGGACAGGATTACGAACGGCAGGACGAAGTGAAGCGCCCCGATCACGATGCCGCTCTCCGAGCCGAGCAGGCGAAGGGGACCGATCAGGCCCAGGGCTCGCAGGGGTTGCAGCATGGGACCGCCGTCGGACAGCAGCACCATCCAGCCCAGCACGACCACCAGCGGCCCGGCCAGCACCGGCAGAGTCATAGCGAGGGTCAGCCCCCGGACGGCCTCGGAAGTTTCGCGTCGCATCGCCAGTGCGGCCGGATAGCCGAAGAGGATCGACAGGCCCGTGCAGAGCAGTGCCAATCGCAGGGTCCGCCAGCCGACCCGCAGGTAATAGGATTTGCCGAGCAGATAGGCGTAGTTGCCCAACCCCGGTCCCTTGAAGTGCACCAGCGTGTTCGGGGAAAGGCTCAACCACAGCATCGAACACAGCGGCAGGATCAGGAAGACGAAGAGCAGGACCGCAGCGGGCAGGAGCAGCAGGGCCGTGACGGAACTGCCGCGCAGCGAGGTCAACGGGCCTGCCAGTTCGGGACCACCTCCGTGGTGAGTCGCTCGGTCCAGGTCGGCCGGTTCTCGAAGGCCGAGACGGGGTCAAAGAAGCGCACGTGGCTGAGCTTTCCGTCGCCATAGGACATCCTGGCGGCGCGCTCGGGGCTGACCGCGACGGTCTTGTTGGTTGGTCCCTGGTTGGTCTGCGTGGCGAAGATCTCCTGCACCTTGGGATCAATCAGCAGGTTCAGGAACGCCTCGGCGATCTCGCGGTTTTTGGAGCCGGCCACCAGCGCCGCGCATTCGGGCGAGCCGATCGCGCCTTCCTTGGGGAAAACATAGTCGATCGGGTAGCCCTCGGCCTTCATGGCTTCAAGGTAGTAGTCGAACTCCGTAGCGGCGAGCGTGTCGCCCGTCTTCACCATCGGCGCCCAATCGGTCCAGAAGAATGTCAGCCTGTTTGGCCGCAGATCCGCCAGCTTCGCGAAGCCGGGGTCGACGTTGCCGGCGCCGCCGCCCGCCAGTTCGGCCGCGATCGTCACCAGGGCCGGCATGCAGCTGTGGCCGGGCGCTGCAAAGGCTAGTTTGTTCTGGAACTCGGGTCGCCACAGGTCGCCCCAGCTCGTCGGCTTCTCCTTCGCGACCTCCGGGTTGTAGGCGAGCACGTAGGAGATCATCGTGTAGGGCACGGCGGCGATTTGCCTCTCCGGGTGCTCTGCTTTCACGGTCTCGGACCAAGAGTACAAGTCCGCCGCGTTGGCGATAGCCTTGCGGTCGGCGGGCTCGAGCAGGCCCTGGCGCAGGCCGCCGACGATCGCCTCGTCGGAGCCGAAAAAAACGTCGGCGGCCTGGTTGCCCTTCTGGGCCAGGAGCTTGTTGTACCGTGCGCCCTGGCCGCCGATGTCGAAGGCGAGCTTGGCGCCGGTCTGCCTCTCGAACTCGGGCCCGACGTAGTCGCGCAACCCGTCCGAAGTAATGCCGCCCCAGGTCGAGACCGTCAGGGTCGATCCCTTGGCGATGGCCGGAGCCGATTGGGCAAAGCTGCGGCTCCCCGCTGTGGCGACGGCTCCTGAGCCAAGGAGACCTAGCATCGAGCGACGGGTTAGGGACATCGGGAACGCTCCGGGTTCGCGCCTGTGATTTCGGTCATAGAAAGTGAATCATCCTCGTTCGCAGGGCCGGCGTCGGCAGGCTCCATCGTCTCACACAGACACCTGAAGACTCATAATACAGTCTTTCCAGGCGATTTCTGGCCTTGGTCATCACCAGGCCGCGGCGGAGCTTTCGATCCCAGCGCGCCGGGCAAGATCCGCGGCCGCAGCCTGCGCCCTGCGCCGCAAATCGGCTTCGTCGACTGTCCGGACCTGGCTGTCGCGCAGCACGATCCGGCCGTCGATTGCGACCAGGCTCGTCTCATTTCCCAGGGCCGAATAAACGAGGGCCGAAACGGGATCATGAATAGGCGCCATGAAGGCGCTCCTCGCGTCGACCAGGGCGAGGTCGGCTTTTTTGCCGACTTCGATCGAGCCGATCTCGTGCCCGAGCCCGACGGCCCGGGCTCCGTCGATCGTCGCCATTTCGAGCGCCTTGCGGGCCGTCATGATCGTCGCGTCGCGGTGCAGGCCCTTCTGGATCAGCGCCGCGAACTTCATGGCCTGGAACAGGCTGTGATTGTTGCTGCTCGCCGACCCATCGCTGCCAAGACCGACCGTGATGCCGCGCTCCAGCATCTCGGGCACCGGCGCGAAGCCCGATGCGAGATACAGGTTGCTGCAGGGATTGTGCGACACCTTGGTGTCGTGCCGGCGTAGCAGGTCGAGGTCGCGGCTGCCGCACTGCACGCAGTGCACGGCCAG
>JAYVMK010000117.1:0-2045 GCA_043758995.1 Lichenibacterium sp.
GCATAACCTGGTGCGTTGAGAGCCAGAGTGGTACTCGACAAGTTCACGATCCGGCCGTTGTCTCGTAAGCGCCGGGCGGCCTCACGCAGCGTGTTGAAGGTCCCGCGGACATTGATGGCAAATTGCCGCTCGAAGTCGGCGTCCTCGGCACCTGCCAGCGGCCCCGGCTTGATTACTCCGGCGTTGTTGATGAGGACATCCACCCCACCGAAGGCCTGCTCTGTTACGTCGAACAGCCTTTGCACGTCGGCTACGGAGGACACGTCCCCCTGGACCGCTTGCGCACGGCCGCCGCCAGCTGCAATGGCTTCGGCGACGATCTTCGCCTCGTTTGCTGATCCGATGTAATTGACGATCACGGCGAAGCCCTCATCGCCGAGCCTTGAAGCGATCGCACGCCCGATCCCACGCGATGCGCCGGTTACGATTGCGACCCGTCCACTTTCGGCCATAGCCCGCCCCTCCATGAGCTTGCGACCTTGCAGGAACGCAGGATTCGCAAGTGTCGGCTTCAGCTAGTCCGAGTTCATCGGCCTGAAAAATCGATTGCGAGTATGCTCGCACATGGACCGAGCCAATGCAGGCCGGCACGTAGTGGCCAAGCAAGCCTTTGGAGGCGCGCTTCATAGAGGCCTGGATGCGCTTCCTCATGAAGGCAATGAACGGCACTTTTGCCGGCGTGGGAGCGGTCAAAGTCGCCCAGATTGCGAGCGACGACGTCGGAGTGGTCTACGTCGGCCGGCTCAGGTGCCGATGACGACCACGGACGCTCGGTCATCAGCGGCAAGCCGTTCGGCGACGCGCAGCACGGAGCGGTGGTGGGTGAAGAGCAGCACCTGAGTCGTCGACGCAAACTCGGCAAGAAGGTTGAGCGTGGCCTCCCCTCGCTCATCGTCGATGTGGACCAGAATGTCGTCCGCAATGAACGGAAGCGGCTCTGCACCCGCGCAATAGGCCTTGAGGCTGGCAAGTCGGAAAGCCAGAAAAAGCTGGTCGCGCGTGCCGTCACTCATTTCCGAAGCTGTCCGGTTCCCGCGCCCGCCGGAACGGACGCCAACCACCACAGGCCTGCCCGCCTCGTCAACGTCGGCGGCGACACCATCGAAGTCGCCACGCGTCATCCGAGAGAACAAACGGCCCGCCTCTTGTACGAGGGGGTCTTGCCGTTCCTCTCGAACGATGCGGATAGCCTGATCGATCAGGTGTCTGGCGAGCTTGAGTTCGAGGTATCGCTCGATCGCCTGATGCATGTCGGAGATCGCTCCCTCTCGGCTCGAAACCAGACCCGCACCCGAGCTCGACCCCTCGTTCGCCCGGAGCGAGGCGCTACATCGCAATTCCTCGACAATGGCTGCATCGACCCGTCCGTTCAAAGCCTCCAATCGCGCGTCTAGGTCGGCGACCTCGGCCCGAACCTCATCGAGGTCAATGGCCCCGACCTCGTCCCGCAGCACGGCAAGCGACTGACCGTCGCCGGCCGCGCGTAGCGCCCCAACGAGTCCGTTGTGCCCGGAGCGCAGCCCGTCAAAGGCCAGCCTTCTTGCCGCGACCCTGCGTAGGTTAGCCGGGTCACGTTCGACGCCAGCGTCGTCTGCCACGGCCTGGAGCGTCTCGCTGACGCTCGTTGCCCTCGCAGCGTACCTTGCGAGGTCGATCCGTGATGCATCGACTTCAGGGGCGAAGGTCTCCCGGCGAACCCGGGTCGCATCATTCTCGGTCCACCGCTCCATCAGCATCGCGCAAGCCGCCAAGGGGTCGGACGGGAGATCAATGGCGAGACGGTTCGCCACCGTTCGGGCTTGTGCCGCGAGGTCGGCCTCATCTTTGGCCGCGCGAAAGAGCACCGCACGTAGCCGCACTACGGACTGCATGTCGCCCTGGGCGCTTGACCATCGGGCGGCTAAATCCGCCCCACGCGTCACGGAAGCGTCCGACGGGAGGCCTAACAGGCTGCTGAAAAAGGCGTCGCGGTTTTGGTCTGTCCGTGATTCACTCTTCTCGGTTCAGCGGGAGGGTGTCGAGTGCGCGGACAGGACAGCCGGAGC
>JAYVMK010000118.1:0-10529 GCA_043758995.1 Lichenibacterium sp.
CAACGTGAGGCTCCGGCTTGACCCGCGGCGGGGCGGCACGCCGCTCGCGTGACGGACTGCCGCCGATCGGAAAGACGCGACATGGCTCATGCCCGCAAGATCCTCATCGTCGATGACGACGACGATCTTCGGGCGACCTTGGCCGAGCAGATCACCTGCCACGACTTCATCGCCTCCGGTGCCGCGAATGCGTCGGAAGGCGAGGCGGCGCTGCGGCGCGATCGGCCCGATCTCGTCATCATGGCGGTCGTCCTGCCCGACCGTGACAGCCTCGCCATGGTGCGGTCGCTTCGGGCCGAAGGCTATTCGAGCCCCATCATCATGCTGAGCGGCGACGGCGCCGAGGAGGACGTCGTACTGGCGCTCGAAGCCGGCGCCAATGATTGCGTGTCGAAGCCCTTCCGCTTCGCCGGACTCCTGGCGCGCATGCGGGCGCATCTTCGCCAGCACGACGGCAGCGAGGACGCCTCCCTCCAGATCGGAACCTTCACCTTCAAGCCTAGCGCCAAGCTCTTGGTAACACAGGGCGGAACGCGCCTGCGCCTGACCGAGAAGGAGGCCGCCATCCTGCGGTTCCTCTATCGGGCGGCGCCGCAGGTGGTCAGCCGCGACGTGCTGCTGCGCGAGGTCTGGGGCTACAATGCCGGTATCACAACGCATACGCTCGAGACCCACATCTACCGCCTCCGCCAGAAGATCGAGGACGACCCCGCCCATGCGCGCATTCTCGTGACCGATGCCGGCGGCTACCGCCTGAACGTCTGAAGGGATCCGCAGTGGCACTGGGACGGGAGATGGAACGGCTGCGGCGATTGCCGGTCTTTGCCTGCCTCGACGCCGAAGCGTTGCGGCTCCTGGCCTTCTCGGCCGAGGCGAAACGGCTGCCCGCCGGCCATGTGCTGTTCCGGCGCGGCGAGGCTGCCGAGGCTGCCGTGTTGCTCGATACCGGCACGCTGGCGCTCGATACCGAGGACACCGACAATCTGTCGGTGCGCTGGGCGCGGGCCGGCACCCTGCTCAACGAGGCCGCGCTCTTCGCTCCGGGTCTGCATGTCGCGACCGCGACCGCGCACGAGGACAGCGTCGTGGTGACCGTTCCGCATTCGCTCATGAGGCGGGTGCTCGATGCCTATCCGGCCAACGCCCTGCCGCTTCGCCGCTATTGGGCAGGGCGGCTGGGGGAGCGTCTCGCGGCCTTCAGGACGGACCGAGCCGCAGTTCGGCCATGACGGGGACGTGGTCCGACGGTCGATCCCAGGCGCGGGCCTCGCGGAACACCTGAATGCCTCCAAGGTCGCCGCGCAGGTCCGGGCTCAGCCAGACATGGTCGAGGCGCCGCCCCTTGTCGGCCGCGGCCCAGTCGGGCGAGCGATAGCTCCACCACGTATAGAGCTTCTCGCTCGCGGGAATGCGCTCGCGCATGGCGTCGACCCATCCGCCCGCCGCCTGCATGCGGCCGAAGGCTTCCACTTCGATCGGCGTGTGGCTGACGACCTTGAGCAGCGCCTTGTGGCTCCAGACGTCGGTTTCGAGCGGGGCGATGTTGAGGTCGCCGACGACGATCGATCGCTCGGGAACGAGATGACGCTCGACGGGGCCACGCGTCATGGCATCGATGAAGTGGAGCTTGTGATCGAACTTCGGGTTCTTCGCGGCATCGGGCTCGTCGCCGCCGGCCGGCACGTAGAAGTTATGAATTCGGAGTCCGGCCGCGGCGCCCGCATCGGCACCGAGCGTGGCCGAGATATGGCGGGCATGGCCCTCGCGACAGAAAGGTCCGCGCGCCACGGCGCCGAGGGAAAACCGAGAGAGGATCGCGACCCCGTGATAACCCTTCTGGCCGCTGATCTCGATATGGGGGTAGCCCAGGTCGCGCAGGTCGGAGAACGGGAATTCGGCGTCCCGCACCTTGGTTTCCTGCAGGCAGAGCACATCGGGCCGCGCCGTCTCGGCGAAGCGCTTCACGATGGGCATGCGCAGCCGCACCGAGTTGATGTTCCAGGTCGCGATGGTGACGGTCACGCTGTCCTACTCCGCGGGGCTGGGCCCGCCGCGGAGAGACGCCGTCGCCGAAGCCGATCCGCCGCGGCGGAAAGGCGTCAGCGGCTGTCCATCATCCGCTCCGTGTTGATCTTGAACTGACCGTCGTCGGGCTTGGTCGCCAGATCGATGTCGGACAGCGACACGACCGTCTCATAGCCCTGCGGGTCCACTACGGTCCACTGCTTCAGGGCGAAGGGCTGCCGGTCGAAGGTGAGCCGGATCTTCGACGTCCCGCCGAAGGTCGCGTGATCCTCGACATCGATCGACGCCGTCGTGGCGTCACCCGTGACATTGGTGATCTTAGTGTCGTTGGCGAGATCGACATGATCGTTCAGCAGGAATTTCAGCGGCGTCTGGCCGATGAAATACAGATCCTTGGTGTGCAGCTTGCGGTCGATGACCGCGACGGAACTGCCGTCGGCGACGATCTCCAGGGTCGCCGGAGGCGCGTAGGTGAAGCGCATCTTGCCGGGCCGGTCGACCAGCAGTTCCCCGTCGGTGCGCCGTCCATCGCCACCGATCTGCGTGAACTTGGCGATCATGGTGGCGTCGTCGTTGAAGTAGGCATTGGCCTGGGCAATGATCGCAGCGGGGTCGATCGGTTCGACTTTCCCGACAGGCTTCTGCTGCACGATTTTAGCGGATTGCAGGTTGAGCGGCTTCGATTCCGCCAACGCCCGTCCACCCATCAAGGCGACGAGTGAGAGCGCGATCGGGAGCGTGCGAGTCATGCGATGAATCCGGCTGGCCATAGGTCGGCGCGATAGGGCTCCGGTGTGGCGTTTGTGAGACGTTCGGCCCCGAACTGCCTGCCGCGCAGGCACCCGAAGAGCCCGTCCATCACCGATCCTCCTCGAGATCGAAGGCACCCCGGTCGACACCGCCGCCGACCAGGATCTCGCGTTTGCCGGAATGGTTGGCCGGCGCCACCAGCCCTTCCTTTTCCATGCGCTCCACCAGCGAGGCGGCCTTGTTGTAGCCCACCGACAGGCGGCGCTGGATGTAGGAGGTCGAGCATTTCCGGTCGCGCAGGACGATGGCGACCGCGCGATCGTAAAGGTCGCCGCCCTCTTCCGCGTCGAGCGTACCGGGCGCCGCGGCCTCGCCATCGGCGCCGACCTCGCCGTCATGGTCCTGCGTCACGGCATCGAGGTAGTCGGGCTGGCCCTGGCGCTTCAGATGCGCCACCACGCCCTCGACCTCGCCGTCACTGACAAAGGGTCCGTGCACGCGGGAGATGCGTCCGCCACCCGCCATGTAGAGCATGTCGCCCTGGCCGAGCAGCTGCTCGGCGCCCTGCTCGCCGAGGATCGTGCGCGAGTCGATCTTGCTCGTGACCTGGAAGGAGATGCGGGTCGGGAAGTTGGCCTTGATGGTGCCGGTGATGACGTCGACCGAAGGCCGCTGCGTCGCCGTGATGAGATGGATGCCGGCCGCGCGGGCCATCTGAGCCAGGCGCTGGATCGCGCCCTCGATGTCCTTGCCGGCCACCATCATCAGGTCGGCCATCTCGTCGACGATGACCACGATGTAGGGCAGCACCGAGAGGCTCATCTGCTCCTGCTCGTAGACGGCTTCGCCGGTGTCCTTGTCGTAGCCGGTCTGCACCGTGCGGGTGATGCTCTCGTCGCGCGCCAAGGCGTCGGCGACACGGGCGTTGAAGCCGTCGATGTTGCGCACACCGACCTTGGACATCTTCTTGTAGCGGTCCTCCATCTCGCGCACCGCCCATTTCAGGGCCACGACGGCCTTCTTGGGATCGGTGACCACGGGGGTAAGGAGATGCGGGATGCCGTCGTAGACGCTGAGTTCCAGCATCTTCGGGTCGATCATGATCAGCCGGCACTCCTCCGGCTTCAGCCGGTAGAGGATCGACAGGATCATGGTGTTGATGGCGACCGACTTGCCCGAGCCGGTGGTGCCGGCAACGAGCAGATGCGGCATGCGGGCGAGGTCGACGATGACGCTCTCACCGCCTATGGTCTTGCCGAGCGCGATGGCGAGCTTGTGCTTCGACTCGGTAAAATCTTCCGAGTCGACCAGCTCGCGGAGGAAGACGGTCTCGCGGCGCTGGTTCGGCAGTTCGATGCCGATGACGTTGCGGCCCTGAACCACGGCGACGCGGGCCGAGATGGCCGACATCGAGCGGGCGATGTCGTCGGCGAGGCCGATGACGCGCGAGGATTTGATGCCGGGCGCGGGCTCGAGCTCATAGAGCGTCACGACCGGGCCCGGGCGCACGTTGATGATCTCGCCGCGGACGCCGAAGTCCTCCAGCACGCTTTCGAGCAGGCGGGCGTTCTGGCTGAGCGCATCCTCCGAGATCGTATAGGCGGCGGACCGCCGGGCCTCGGACAGGATCGTGGGGGACGGCAGGTCATAGCCTCCGGCGCGAAGCTCGGGGCCGCGTCGGGTGGCGGCGCGGAGCGGCGCCGCTGCGGCCGCCATGCGGGAGAGGACGGACACCGCCTCGGGCCGACCCGGGGCTGCACCGCGCTGGATGGCGCGTTCGGCAACGGCGCGTTCGGCCGTCTCGAAGACCGGCTCGCGGCGGCTGCGCGGGTCGCGCGGAGGCTCCGCTCGCTCGAAGCTCGGCTCGCGACGCTCGGCGGTGCGACCGGCCGGAGTACCGGGCTCGAAACCCGGGCCGCCGAAAGACGACCAGGGCGCGCCTGCCGGCACGGGTCCGTCCCCGACTTCGCCGCGGCGCAGAAAGCGGGTGATGGCGGCCTTGGCGCTCAGCCCCGCATGAATGGCGGCGCCGAGCGACACGATCCCCATGCCGGGCTCACCTTCGGCATCGTCCTCGAACGGTTTGCGCGACGGCTTGGGCACCGGCACCCATTCGTACGCGCTGGCGACGTCGTCCTCGTCGTCGCCCGGCGCGGGCCGTAGCCCGAAGCCCGCGGAAGCCGTCAGGGCCAGGATGGCGACCCCGGCGAAGACGAGGGCCAGGATCATCAGGATGGGCTCGGAATGTCCCACGATCCGCCGCGGCAGGGACAGGATGGCATCGCCCACGATCCCGCCGAGGCCGCCCGGCAGCGGCCAGCGGTCGGTCGCGGGAAGCGAGGAAGCCAGCGCCGTGGCGCCAAGGGCACCGACGACCAGCAGGATGATACGCAGGCGAGCATGGTCGAGCCGGCGGCGGGAAAGGAGCGTCAGGCTCCAGCAGAAGACCGGCGGCAGGATAGCCACGATGGCGACGCCGACCATCTGCATGACGAGGTCAGCCAGGACGGCCCCGGCTGGGCCCGCGAGATTGTGCACCGACCCGCCGGCAGCGTGGTTCCAGCTCGGGTCCCGAATGGACCAGGTCGCCAGGGCGAGACTGACCGCACCGACGGTGGCGAGCAGCAGCAGTCCAAGCAACTCGGCCAGGCGCCGGGCGAGGAACTCCCGCGCGGGCTCGGGCATGACGTCGAACGGCGAAAGCGAAGAGATGCGCACGGGCGGCCCGGGTTCAGTCCCATGGATCGGACCGAGGCATCGGATTGGTGCGGCACGGACAGGGTCCGCCGCGCAAGCCCCGAGGCTCCGTCCAAGCGGAACCCTAGGTCGATATGCTTAAGGGTCCGTCACCGCGGCCCTTGTCGGTCGCCGCGCGATACGCAAACGACCGGTTCTCGAAGCGAGAAAGGCGGCCCCGTAGGGCCGCCTCCTCGTCGTCCGCGATGCGGACACCTCAGTAGTTGTAGGCGCGCTCGCCGTGTTCGGCGATGTCGAGGCCTTCGCGCTCCCGCTCGGGCGAGACGCGGAGGCCGACGATCATGTCGACGACCCAGTAGAGGATGGCCGATCCGGCGCCGGACCAGACCAGCGTCGCGATGACGGCCTTGAGCTGGATCAGCACCTGCTGGCCCATGTTGTAGTCGCCGACGTTGCCGTGAGCGAAGTTGGTGTAGTCGGTAAGGCCGGTGCCGCCGAGCGAGGGCGCCACCAGGATGCCGGTCATGATGGCACCGAAGATGCCGCCGATGCAGTGGACGCCGAAGACGTCGAGCGCGTCGTCGTAGTGGAACTTCTCGCGGACGATGGCGACGAAGAACCAGCAGATCGGGCTGACCAGGAGGCCGAGCACGACAGAGCCCATCGGGCCAGCGTAACCGGACGCCGGGGTGACGGCCACGAGACCCGCGACGGCGCCCGACGCCATGCCGAGCAGCGAGGGCCGACCCTTGATGATCCATTCCACGAAGAGCCACGACAGGGCGGCCGCAGCCGTCGCCACCATGGTGTTGACGAAGGCGAGGGCCGTCGTCCCGTTGGCTTCGAGGTTGGACCCGGCGTTGAAGCCGAACCAGCCGACCCAGAGCAGCGAGGCGCCGATCATCGTCATGGTCAGCGAATGGGGCGGCATGGGCTCGCGGGGATAGCCGATGCGCTTGCCCATCAGAAGGCAACCCACCATGCCGGCGATGCCGGCGTCGATGTGCACGACGGTTCCACCCGCGAAGTCGAGTGCGCCCGCCTGGGCCAGCCAGCCGGCAGCGCCCGTAACTGAGTCGAGCTTGGCCTGAGCCACCTTCTTGGCGGCATCGTCGGTCGCGGCCGCGAGGGCCTTGGCGGCGGCGGCGATGTCGTCGGGTGCCGCGGTCGCCCAAACCCAATGCGCGATCGGGAAGTAGATGATCGTGACCCAGAGGGTCATGAACAGCAGGACGGCCGAGAACTTCATACGCTCCGCGAAAGAGCCGATGATCAGCGCCGGCGTGATCATGGCGAAGGTCATCTGAAACACCATGTAGGCATATTCAGGAATGACCGTGCCGTTGGTGAAGGTCGGCACAGTGCTGTCCGGCGTCACGCCAGCCAGGAAGGCCTTGTTGAAGCCGCCGATGTAGGGCGACCAGGCGCCGCCGTCGCCGAAGGTCAGCGAATAGCCGTAGAGAACCCAGAGAACGCCGACCAGCGACACGATCATGAAGACCTGCGTCAGGACCGACAGCATGTTCTTGGTGCGGACGAGGCCGCCGTAGAACAGAGCGAGGCCGGGGATCGACATCATCAGCACCAGGGCCGAGGAGATCAGCATCCAGGCGGTATCGCCCGGGTTGGCCTTGATGGCAGCGGCAACCGCCGGGGCGGCAGCCACGGCTGCGGCGGGCGCTTCGGGCGCAGGGGTCTGCGCCCAGGCGGAGCCGGCCATGACCACCAGGGACAAGGCGGCCAGACCGAGTGCCGATCGCATTCGAGGCGACTTCGCCAAAGGCAACGTCGCGGAAAGCGACTGGTTCGTGAACGTCATCGATGAACTCCGGTCAGCGAAAAAGCGGATTGAGGGAAAATCAGAGCGCGTCGGCGTCGGTCTCGCCGGTGCGGATCCGGACGGCCTGCTCGAGGGTGGTGACGAAGATCTTGCCGTCGCCGATCTGGCCGGTGCGGGCCGTCGCCGTGATGGCATCGACCACCTGGTCGAGCAGCTCGCCCGGAACGGCCACTTCGATCTTCAGCTTGGGGAGGAAGCTCACGGCATATTCGGCGCCGCGGTAGATCTCGGTATGGCCCTTCTGCCGACCATAGCCCTTGACCTCGGTCACGGTCAGGCCGTGGACGCCGACGGCCGTCAAGGCGTCGCGAACCTCTTCGAGTTTGAAGGGTTTGATGATGGCGGTCACTATCTTCATCGCAGTCTTCCTCCGGGTTGCCGGGCCCGTCCGGTTCGGCGGGACACGGCCATCGTGCACCGTGTCGTTCGCCATGCGGGGCCGTGCGACGGCGTGTCCAGGCTCTATCAAGCCTCATGCCAAGGTGCCTCAGCCTGACCAGCTTAGGCGCGACACAGCCAACCCCGGCCGCAGGTTACGAAGTTACGGCAAAATAAAGGCGATATGCCTAAATATTAGGCATTCATCGACGCTGAGGGGGATGGTGACGCCAGTTGGCCGGAGACCTCGGACCACTCCGCTTCCGCCCTGTGGATGATCAGAATGGCCCAACCGCACCTTCGGCTCCCCGACCTTGCGTCGGAGAGGCGCGGTTCCCAGGACAAGCGACTTGGCCCACGTTTGAAAAGCTCGACGCTCCACCTCGCCGTCGGCCGACATTGTGCGACCGGGTTCAATCCGCTAGGTTGACGCGTGGTCGGCTTGTCAGGGCGATCGATGCCCCCGTTGCCGTTCGCGGCTTTGATGTTGCAATGCGTCGCCCGATCCTATCGCGCGAGCGTCATTAAGGAGCCCGGCCGTACCATGGATTTCCTCAAGCCCCGGTTGACTCCCATGAACCGCCGCCGTCGCATCTATGAGGGCAAGGCCAAGGTCCTCTACGAGGGGCCCGAGCCCGGAACCCTGATCCAGCACTTCAAGGACGACGCCACCGCGTTCAACGCCAAGAAGCACGAGATCATCGATGGCAAAGGCGTCCTCAACAACCGTATCTCGGAATACATCTTCCAGCATCTGAACAACATCGGCGTACCGACGCATTTCATCCGTCGGCTCAACATGCGCGAGCAGTTGATCAAGGAAGTGGAAATCATTCCGCTCGAAGTCGTCGTGCGCAATGTCGCGGCGGGCTCGCTGGCGACACGCCTCGGCATCGAGGAAGGCACGCAGCTTCCGCGGTCGATCATCGAATTCTACTACAAGAACGATGGCCTCAACGACCCGATGGTGTCGGAGGAGCACATCACGGCCTTCGGCTGGGCGTCGCCGCAGGAGATCGACGACATCATGGCGTTGGCGATCCGCGTCAATGATTTCCTGTCGGGCCTCTTCCTCGGTGTCGGCATCCGCCTGATCGACTTCAAGATGGAGACGGGCCGGTTGTGGGAAGGTGATCTCATGAGGATCGTCGTGGCGGACGAAATCTCGCCCGACTCATGCCGCCTCTGGGACGTCAAATCGAGCGACAAGATGGACAAGGATCGCTTCCGCCGTGACCTGGGCGGACTGGTCGAAGCCTACACCGAAGTGGCACGTCGGCTCGGCATCATGCAGGAAAACGATGCGGCCCGGACGGCTGGACCGCAGTTGGTCCAGTAAGCCACGTCGTCCATACTCCGATGCAACAGCCCCTTACGAGGGGCTTTTGTCGTTTTCGGCAGTCCCGCTCCGACTGGAAAGCCGCGCGTTAACGAAGTCCGTCGCCTCCTCTGCATTCTAAACATAGCTGCCTTGCTTTTGCGGGCGACTCGCGGTTTAACACGGGGCAACGACGCCTCAGGGCGCAACCCGCCAAAGTGCGGCAGCGAGAAGACCATCCTCGGGTGGCCCAAGGTCTAGGGGGGAAGCGCCCAAAGGGTGCGGGGCGAAGCGTGCCCGAGGCATCAAGCCCAGAACGCAGCCGGTGATGTGCGGAATGGCACCACCGGCTTTTTCATGCGATGAACGTCGCGAACGTGCCGGCTCGCTTGGCCGCGTCCTCCCTGGTAAGCTTCGCGGCCACGCAGGCCGCCGGAGAGCGGATCAGGTGCCGCATGTCGCGACGCCCCAGCGCAAACGGGTT
This sequence comes from Lichenibacterium sp., assembly GCA_043758995.1. GTDB lineage: Bacteria > Pseudomonadota > Alphaproteobacteria > Rhizobiales > Beijerinckiaceae > Lichenihabitans. Next base: position 9,493 of record JAYVMK010000118.1, read on the forward strand.
TCGCCATGACGACGATCGATCTCGCCAAGCGCGTCTACGATCACACGTGGAAGCTCGACCCGATCGTCCGCAGCCTGCTCGACACGGACTTCTACAAGCTTCTCATGCTGCAGATGATTTGGGGTCTCTACCGGGACCAGCGGGTCACCTTTTCGCTGGTCAACCGAACCACCAAGGTTCGCGTCGCGGAAGAGATCGACGAAGCGGAGCTGCGCGAACAGCTCGACCACGTGCGGACGCTGCGGGTCAGCAAGAAGGAGATGATCTGGCTCGCCGGCAACAGTTTCTACGGCCGGGCCCACATCTTCGAGCCGGCCTTCCTGAGCTGGCTTTCCGACTATCGCCTTCCGGACTATGACCTCGAGGTCAAGGACGGCCAGTTCGAATTGAGCTTTTCGGGCTCCTGGGTGGACGTCACGCTGTGGGAGATCCCGGCGCTCGCCATCATCAACGAACTGCGGTCGCGCAAAGCCCTGAAGGGGCTCGGCCGCTTCCAGCTCGATGTCGTCTACGCGCGCGCCAAGGCCAAGCTCTGGAGCAAGGTCGAGCGGCTGCGCAATCTGCCGGACCTGCGCATCTCGGATTTCGGCACGCGACGGCGCCACAGCTTCCTCTGGCAGCGCTGGTGCGTCGAGGCCCTGAAGGAGGGCCTGGGCGATGCCTTCACGGGCACCAGCAACGTGCTCCTCGCCATGGACAACGATCTCGAAGCGCTGGGGACCAATGCCCACGAGCTGCCGATGGTGCTGGCGGCACTGGCGCCCGACGATGAGGCTTTGCGTCGTGCGCCCTATCAGGTGCTGGCCGACTGGCGAAAATACTACGGGGGCAATCTGCTCATCGTTCTTCCTGACACGTTCGGCACCGCGCCATTCTTGCGAGACGCCCCGGATTGGGTGGCCGACTGGACCGGCTTTCGCCCGGATTCCGCCCCGCCGATCGCCGGCGGCGAGGCCGTCATCGACTGGTGGGTCGCTCGCGGGCGTGACCCGCGTGACAAGCTGCTGGTCTTCTCCGACGCGCTCGACGTCGATACG
>JAYVMK010000119.1:0-3612 GCA_043758995.1 Lichenibacterium sp.
CGCGGAGCTTCGTCGAGATCCAGAATGGCTGCGATCATCGCTGCACCTTCTGCATCATCCCCTTCGGCCGCGGCGCTTCGCGCTCGACGCCGCCCGAGCGGATCGTGGCCGAGATCCGCCGCCAGGTGGAGGCAGGTGCCGCCGAAGCGGTGCTGACGGGCGTCGACGTCACGTCCTACGCCACCGCCGATGGGCTTAGGCTCGGGAGTTTGCTGAAGCGCGTGTTGCGCGAGGTTCCGGATCTGCCTCGGCTTCGTCTCTCCTCGCTCGACTGTATCGAGGCCGACCCGGACCTGATGGACGTCGTGGCGCACGAGCCGCGCTTCATGCCGCATCTGCATCTATCGTTACAGCACGGCTCGGACCTCATCTTGAAGCGCATGAAACGCCGGCACAGCCGCGCCGATGCCGTGCGCTTTTGTGCCGACATCCGTCGACTGCGCCCGGAGATGGCTTTCGGGGCCGACCTCATCGCGGGCTTTCCCACCGAGACCGATTGTCAGGCCGAGGACTCGCTGCGCCTCGTGGCGGATTGCGGCCTCAGCCACATTCACGTCTTCCCCTATTCGAGCCGTCCCGGCACGCCGGCCGCACGGATGCCGGCCGTCCCCGGACCCGTGATCAAGGCGCGAGCCGCGACGTTGCGGGCCGCCGGCGAAGCTGCACTGGCGCGGCATCTCGGATCCCATGTCGGAACGCGCCGCCTCGTGCTGGCCGAGCGTGGCGGCCGGGGCCGGACGGAGGATTTTTCGGCCGTCCGGCTGTCCGACACCGCCGAGCCGGGGCGCATCGTCGAGCTTGCCATCACGGGCCATGACGGGCGGGAGTTGCTGGCCGCGAGGGACTGGTGACGCCGACACGCTCGAAACCGCGCCAGATTGGCTAGGCCAAAACGACGCCCACTGTGGCGAATGACCGACATCGTCGTTCTCCAGGCTATTCAGACCGGACAGATTTCGATCGCTTCGGCTCTTTGTTTAACTCCTCTTGAGCTTCACGCCTCGGACATCGCTGCCCGCAACCCGCGCGTGCGCCGATCTACCATGACGCATCACCGTTGCTATTAACGGGACTTTCATCGCTCCGGGACGACGGTTGCACCCTGTGCAAGGCGTTCAACCCGATTCGCTGAGGCATGATCCGAGGCGCGAAGAGCTGCGATGCTGAACATCATGTCCCGCTTCCAGCTTCTCATGGTTGTCGTCACGGCGGCCATGATCGTCGCGACCGGGCTGTCGGCCATCGACATGTCAAAGCGTCATCGGCTTCTGGACGGCATCGTCTCGGGCAGCACGATCGCCGACGTCGGCGACATGATGTCCACCATCAACCACTTTCAGACCGCACTGGCGACGGACGTGCCCGGCGAAGGCCTCACCGCTCGAACCCGGATGTTCGAAGCGCTCCGGGCCAAGCTCGCCAGCATGAGGATCGGCGAGACCGCACAGATCGAGCAGAGCCGGGAGGAGCAGGCCGCGCGAGAGGCCTTGAGCGGCGCCATGCTGAACCTGCAACTCGTGGCGATCGACGAGGACGGCCCAGAGATGCGGGCCAGGGTGGCGACGATCCTGCGCGACATGCAGGACGCGCTACAGCCCTTGGCCTTGGCGGCGACCTCCAGTCTCAAGCGGTCCATCGACGGAGACCTCTCCCTCAGCAACGCCGCCCTGCGGCTGCATCTGACGCTCCTCGCCGTCACGGTCCTGTGCGGCGTCTCGCTCCTGCTATTGGCCATCCGGAAAGGATGGGTGCAGCACCGCCTCGCGAGGCGGGATGCCCTTACCGGATTGATGAACAGGCTCGGCTTCTCGGAAACGCTGGCAAGACTGATCTCCGAGCCGGGACCGGGCAACGAAGTCGGCCTGATCCTGCTCGACCTCGACCTCTTCAAGAACATCAACGATTCCCTGGGTCATGCCGCCGGCGACCTCCTCCTCAAAGAAGTCGCGGCGCGGCTGTCGACGCTGGTGACCGAGGACGTCTATGTCGCGAGATTGGGAGGCGACGAATTCGCCCTCGTCCTCGCGGCCCGGCGCGTTCATGGTGTGGCGGCCGACAAGGTCGAAAAGATCAAGCGGTTGCTGGTTGCGCCGATCGATCTCGGGATCAAGCACGTCACGGCCGGCATGAGCATCGGCGTCGCGGTGAGCCCCCTGGGCTGGTACGACGCGAACTCCCTGCTGAAGAACGCCGACATCGCACTCTATGCCGCGAAGGCCGCCGGACGTGGCAGATCGCGGTCGTTCACATCCCGGATGGAGAGCGAGCTACGCGAGCGGCGGCAGCTCGAGGACGATCTCAGACAGGCTCTGGCCGACTGTCGGATCGAGGCGCATTTCCAACCCGTCGTGAACCTCCGCTCGGGCGGTGTCGTGACCTGCGAGGCCCTCGCCCGATGGAACCGGCTCGACCAGGGCTTCGTCCCGCCGGTCCGGTTCATCGCCGTCGCAGAGGAGATGGGCTTGATCAGGGACCTCGGCAGAGCGATCCTGCTTCAGGCATGTGCGGCGGCCCGAACCTGGCCGCAGGACGTCCGCGTTTCGGTGAACGTCTCCGCGCATCAGTTCGACGACGATCTCGTCCCGGCGGTCGCGGCCGCGCTCGCCGCGACGGGCCTTGCAGCCGCCAGACTGGAACTGGAGATCACCGAGTCGGTCCTCGTGAAGGACAGCGCGTCGGTGGTGCGCGTGCTAAACGACCTTCGCGCCATTGGAGTGCAGATCGCACTCGACGATTTCGGGACCGGGTTCTCCTCCCTGTCCTATCTCCAGCGCTTCCCGATCGATCGGATCAAGATCGACCAATCCTTCGTGCGCGATATGTCGGAGCGACCGGAGTCTGCGGCCATCGTGGAATCCATCTGCCTTCTGGCCCGGAAGCTCGGCCTGTCGACGACCGCGGAGGGCATCGAAACCGACGACCAAGCGTCGCTGCTCCGCGCCTTCGGTTGCGTCGAGGGACAAGGCTACCTATTCCACAAGCCCATGCCGCTCGCGGCCTGCACGGCGGCGATCTCGGAAGTCACACGCACGATGAAAGCCGCCTGACGTCTCGCGTGCTGGTCGATGAGGCGAGATCAGGTGATCCTGCTACGAAATGTCTTGCGCACCATCCAAGACGCCAGATGTGGTCTTCACTTGCGGCGAGCGAATCCATGACCTTCCACCGGTTCCCTGCCTGGAGATCCGAGCCTGGACTGTAGTCCTGCGCTAGGCCGGTGATGACCTTATTGGCCACCCGCGCTCATTCGGCGCTCGATCACCTGAAAAGCTCGCGCGGGATCGTCCTCAACAACTCAGGCTATGCGTCCCGTTTCTCTGCCAACCCGAGGTCATCGGGCTGCCTTCCTGCTCCGGAGACGGAAGGCGCCGCGCTATCGTTCCTGGATGAAGCGCAGATGCCCGGCAATGGACGAGCCGCCGCTGTCCAGCGGATGGTTGACGCCGTCGTTGACCACGACATCGGCGAAGTCGAAGGGGCTGACCCCTGCCAGACATGCGACGTTGACGCCGTAATGGTCCGGGTCCGACCGGCGCCGATGGTGCGTGTAGATCCCGCAGCGCGAGCAGAAGAAGTGACGCGCGATCCCGGTGTTGAACCGATACTCGGTGA
>JAYVMK010000120.1:0-7745 GCA_043758995.1 Lichenibacterium sp.
GCTTCAAGGAGGTCAACGACCTCTTCGGCCATGCTGCGGGAGACACGTTACTCGTCGCCGTCGCGCGTGTCGTCACGGACCTGCTCGATCGGGGCCAGACGGTGGCGCGCCTCGGAGGCGACGAGTTCGCGATCCAGTGCCGTGTGCTCACGCCGTCGAGGCAGGCAATCTAGCGGAGCGGATCATCGAAGACCTCCGCGTCGACGGAACGGGCCAGAACGGTCCCCAGATCGCCACCAGCATCGGCATCGCGCTCTATCCCGATGATTCCGTCGAGCGCCAGTCGATCCTGGGATATGCCGATACCGCTCTCTATAGGGCGAAGAGCGAAGGCCGCGGGACCTATCGGTTCTACGAAGCCAAGATGGGCGCCCAGGTGCATGAGCGCCGGATGCTGGAGCACGACCTTAGACATGCTATCGCACGCAGCGAGGTCCGGCTGGTCTATCAGCCGCAACATGATATCGGGACCGGCGAACTGACCGGGTTCGAAGCCCTGATCCGGTGGAATCACCCGAGACGGGGCCAGGTCTCGCCAGCCCTCTTCATCCCTATCGCCGAGGAGAGCGGGCTCATTCTCCAGATCGGCGAATGGGTCCTCCGCGAAGCCGCCAAGGAAGCGGCGAGCTGGGACATGCCCCTTGCGGTGGCGGTCAACGTATCGGCGGTGCAGATCCATGCACCGGCATTCTCCACCTTCGTGCATGAAACGTTGATCGCGACGGGCCTTGCCCCGGGTCGCCTCGAACTCGAAATCACGGAGACCGCGCTGGTACGCGACCAAGCGCGCGCGCTCCTCACGCTCCGGCAGTTGAAGGCCCTAGGCTTGAGGATCGCGATGGACGACTTCGGCACCGGCTACTCGTCGTTGTCGAACCTGCGCGCGTTTCCCTTCGACAAGATCAAGATCGACGGCTCGTTCATGGCCTCGGTCGAGGACAACACGCAGGCCTCGGCGATCGTCAGATCCGTACTCGGGCTCGGAGCGGGCCTTGGCATACCCGTGCTCGCCGAGGGCGTGGAAACGGACGCGCAACTGAATTTCCTCAAGGCCGAGAAGTGCGGCGCGGCGCAAGGTTACTTCCTTGGCCCGCCCTTACCAATCGAGCAGTTGGCACATCTGGTGCGCAGAGAAGTGGAAGATCGACGAAATTCCGCACCATCCGACGGCGCGGTGGAAGCGGCGGCCTGAAGTGGCCCGAACACGGATATACCTGCAGACCTTAAACGTGTCTTCACCCCATCGATGTATCGTCCTCTTGGGCGGTCTAGCATGAACGGCAGGTCCGACGGCGCGGGAAACATGCTCGCGACAGAGGCGGTAGAGGGGCGTTGCTAAGCTGCGCCGCCTGCGTCCTCGTCGCGATCTGCCTGATCTTCGGCGCCGTAATGACCGCGTGGCACGGCGACGTGAGCAGGGCGTTGGGCGCATCGGGACAGAGCGTCGCGACGGCCGTCGCCCAAGGGGTGGGCCGAGACGTCGAACTCCTCGATCTTTCGATTCGCGGTGTTGCCCGACAGTGGGGGGAGAGTGACATCAGGCAACTCCCGCCACCACTACGCGATAAGGTCCTGTTCGATAACTCGATGCGCGCGCCAGGGTTTGGCACGGTTCTGGTCATCGACAGAGACGGTATCATCGTGGCCGGATCAAACGGTGTCTGGTCTCCTCAAACGAGACTCGGTGACCGCGACTACTTCAAGGTCCATCTGACGTCCGACGTTGGCCTCTTTGTCAGCAAGCCGTTCGTCAGCCGGATTTCCGGTCGCCGGAACGTGGCCCTCAGCCGGCGCATTCAAGACGATGCCGGAGCCTTTGCCGGAGTGGTGATCGGCACGATAGACATCGACTACCTGACCAAGCTCTATGCCGGGCTGACACTAGGGACGGACAGCGCCGTCGCCCTCCTCAGGATGGACGGGACGGTCATCGCTCGGGACCCGCCGATGTTGGTCCTAGGGCGAAACTTCGTGGGCGACGAGGATGCCTTCAGCACGATGCGGTCGACACGGGCCGGCACCATCGAGGGTCCTTCGCCCTTTGACGGAAAGCCCCGGATCATGTCCTTTAACCGGGTCGGCTCGCTTCCGCTGATCCAGACCGTCGAAGTGGGGGCAGAGGACGCTTTCGCGGGTTGGTGGCATCGTGCCGCGGCCGTAGCGGGCCTGCTCGCGTTCCTTTGCCTCATCGTCTTGGGGCTCTGCCTGGCGCTGGCGGGCGAACTCGGTCGACGCGCAGCGGCGGAGGCGACGCTCTCGCGTCTGGCGAGTACCGATCCGCTGACGGGCTTGGCGAACCGCCGTAGCTTCGATGCCGCAGTCGCCGTCGAGTGGTCCGCCGCCACCGTGCTCCGAGAGCCGGCGGCCTTTCTCATGATCGACGCAGACGCGTTCAAATCGTTCAACGACATCTTTGGCCATCACGCCGGCGACGAAGTGCTACGGCGCGTGGCGGCTTGCATGCAAGCCTTGGCGCGCGAGCGCGGAGGGGTTGCCTGCCGCTGGGGAGGCGAGGAGTTCGCCGTCTTTCTCCGCGGTCTTGACGAGCGCGAAGCCACCGCAGCGGCCGATCGGCTCTGCCAGGATGTCCGCGGACTCGGTCTCAAGCACCCCCACGGCGTAGGAGGCGTTGTCACGGTCAGCGTCGGTGTAGCGTCCGCCATCCCGGCGGCTCACACCTCCCCTGCGGCCATGCTGGCCAGTGCCGACGGCGCCCTGTACTGCGCCAAGGCAGAGGGACGCGACTGCAGCCGAGCCCGACCACGCCCCCGGCTAGCCCCGCCGCCGGACGCCCGCCGGGGCTCGCCTGCCTGAACTGCTCATCGATGCACCGCAGGATCAGGCGCCTGGGTCGCCGTCCGTCGGGAGAGCGACAACGGTCCGAGGGCTCAGAATCCGTCTGGCTCGTTGCGCGGAAGGTCGGTATCGCCCGGCCCTTGGCTCTGCAGGAACGTGTGTCGGGCCCCAAGTCAGGAAGGAAAGCGTCACCTATTGCGGCTCCTGGCTCGCCGCTCTTTCCACAAAAGAGAAGGTGGCCGGAGCCCCGGAAAGCGCGCCTCTATGGCTAGGGGCTTAATACTCGGCATGCCTACAGTGGAAGGCCGGAGACGGACTTCGACCAACCCTTCGATCCGCTCGGCCAGCCCGACGGTGTTAAGCCCCTGCAACCAGAGTGTCGATCCGTAAGGGGAGGTCACGCAATCGTTGACCCGTAGCATGGTACACGGCGTTTGCGACAGCCGCGGACGTGCCCACGATACCAATCTCACCGATGCCCTTAATACCGAGGGGATTCACCTGCGTGTCCTCCTCCGGCACCATGATGACCTCGACGCTGCCCACGTCGGCGTTCACCGGGACGAGGTAGTCGGCCAAGTTGGTGTTCACGTAACGGGCCGCATTGGTGTCGATCTCGGTCTCCTCATGCAGAGCCGAGCCGATGCCCCAGATCATTCCGCCCATGTACTGGCTGTGGGCGGTGCGGGTATTCATGATACGGCCGGACGCGAACGCGCCGACGATGCGAGGCACCCGGATCTCTCGCGTGCGAGCATGAATGCGCACTTCCACGAACTGCGCCCCGAAAGCGAACTGGATGCGGTCTTGGAGCTTTGCCCCGCCAGTCGGTTGCGCCGCGCCGCGATAGAGCATTCCCATCGCGCCTTTCGGAGCGCCGTGCGGAACCCACTCGGCGTATTCCTGGACGGATCCCATTCCACGCTCTCGCAAGGCAGCGACAAGATCGGTGGCGGGAGCGGTACCGTCGGTCAGTCTTCCTCGGATCGCGTCACAGGCCTGGGCGATCACGTTGCAGACGCTCGCGGTCGAGATCGAGCCGCCCGCGACTGGCGCCGGCGGCAAGTCGCTGTCGCCGAGCAGCACCGATACGCGACCCACCGACAGCCCGAGCCGCTCCGCCGCGGTCTGCGCGGCAACAGTGTAGAGGCCGTTGCCGATCTCATGACCCGCGGTCTCGACGCGCGCCGTGCCGTCGGGGAACAAGCTGACGCGCGCAGAGGCCGCCGCCATCTGGGTCGGATAGGCCGAAGTGGCGCATCCCCAGCCGATCAACCAATCGCCCTCGCGCATGGAGCCTGGCCGCGCGTCGCGCTTCTCCCATTCGAAGGCCTTCGCGGCCTGGTCAAAGCAGGGCATCAGGGCGCGGCTGGTGTAGGGCAAACCCTTGATGGGTTCATTCATCGTGTCGTTGACGCGCCGCAGTTCGATCGGGTCCATGGCCAGTGCCACTGCCAGTTCGTCCATGGCGCTTTCGAGCGCGAAGAAATAGGGAGTCTCGGCCGGGGCCCTCATGAAACCCGGCGTCGAGCGATCCGCCCGCACGATAGTGACATTGCTGGCGATGTTGGGGCAGGCGTACATGCGAGTCGAAGCGTCGGTGCCCGCTACAGCATAGGGATCTGGTCGGGACGTCACCTCAAACCCGTCGTGACTGAGGGCCTGGAGACGGCCGTCACGCGTCGCGCCGAGCTTGATCCTGTGCTTTGTTTCGGCCCGGAATGTCGCGACGGTAAAGCCCTGCTCGCGGGTCGGCACAAGCTTCACGGGCCGGCCCAACTTGCGGGCCGCGATCGCGACGAGGGCGGTCCGCTGGGTCAGGCCGCCCTTGGAGCCGAAGGCCCCGCCGACGAAGGGGCTGAGCACGCGGACCTGGCTCGGTTCGAGCCCGAGTTGGGCGGCGAGGCCGTTCTTGATCCCGTAAACGTTCTGGCTGGGTTCGTGAACGGTGAGTTGTGAGCCGGTCCAGGAACACTGGGTAGCGAAGAGTTCGATCGGGTTGTGATGCTGCGCCGGGGTCGAATAGGCGACGTCGACCGTGACCGGAGACGTCGCGTAGGCGCTGGCGAAGTCGCCGACCTTCGGGTCGTCGTGCTTCTTGTTCTGCGTCGCCAGTTCCTGGTCGACGGCCCCGTTGGACGCGAAGGTGGCCGAGGGCCGATCGATTTCGTAGTCCACGACGACACGGTGCGCGGCGTCGCGCGCGACTTCGTAGCTGTCGGCGAGCACGACCGCGATCGTCTGCCCCCCATAGGCGATCTCGGGCGAGCCCAGAGGCATGATGCTGTTCGACGCCGGGCCGCCTTCCGTGAAAAACTTCATGGGCCGGATGTCGCCGCCGATGTTTTCATGGGTCAAAATGTCGAGAACGCCCGCCAAGGCGCGGGCTTCTCGGAGATCGAAGGACTTCACGCGGCCCCTGGCGATAGCACTCGTCACCAGGAATGCGTAGGCGACATCCGGAAGGGTGACGTCGGACGCGTAGAGGGCACTGCCCGTCACCTTTGCGCGGGCGTCGTAACGCGGCACGGGCTGGCCCATATTGGCCTTCGGATCGGGCGCTGCCGACAGCGTCGAAGAGACTGCGTCCACCATGGTCAACCCTCCAGATCGGCGGCTTGCAGCAAGGCGCGCACGACGGTTCTCTGACCCAGTGCGACCTTGTAGGCGTTGTGCTCGCGTGCCTTCGACCCCGCGAAGGCGATCCGGGCCGCATCGGCGGCAGTGGCTTCGTTGACGGGCTTGCCGGCCAGTGCGGCCTCGGCCTCTCGCGCCCGCCACGGCGTGGTGGCAACCCCGCCAAGGGCGATGCGGGCCTGCTTGACCACGCCCCCCTCCATGTCCAGCGCGACGGCCGCCGACGCGAGGGCGAACTGGTAGGATTGCCGGTCGCGGATCTTCAGGTACAGCGACCGCCGCGTCCACGGACCCGCCGGAACCGACAGGCCGATGATGATATCGCCGGGCGCGAGCGTGGTCTCGACGTGCGGCGTCGACCCGGGCGGCCGGTGAAGCATCGCGATCGGGATGGTGCGAGGCCCAGCAACCCCGGTGATTTCAAGCGCGGCGTCGAGCGCCATCAGTGCCTGGGCGAAGTCGCCCGGGTAGGTGGCGATGCAGGCCTCGCTGGCCCCCAGTACCGCGTGCTGGCGGTTGACCCCGTCCAGAGCGGCGCACCCGGATCCGGGGTTCCGCTTGTTACAGGCGGACCAGGATGTGTCGCGGAAGTAGTTGCAACGTGTTCGCTGGAGGACGTTGCCCCCGAGGGTTGCCATGTTGCGCAATTGCGCACTGGCGGCGAGGGTCAGGCTTTGAGCCAGGACGGGATAGCGTGCGACGATTTCAGGGTGGTCGGCCGCGGCGGACATCTTGACCAGCGCGCCGAGCCTCAGGCCCTGGTCGGTCACCGTTATCGTCCCGTGCCGCCCATCGAGAGGCGTGACGTCGACGACGCGAGCGGGCTGCATCACGTCGAGCTTCATGAGATCCAGAAGGGTCGTGCCACCCGCGAGATATTCGGCGGGCACCCGGCCCTGCACGGAGGTCGCATCCGTGTAGGCGGCAACGACGCGGGTCGCTAGGTCGGCGGAGGTCGCACGATCGTACAGAAAGGCGCGCATGGGCTCAGCCCTCCATCTGCAGCTTCGCCTGGCGCACGGCCGCGACGATGTTCGGGTAAGCGGCGCAGCGACACAGGTTGCCACTCATGTATTCGCGGATGGCCTCGTCGTTGCCCGCGTGACCCTCCTTGACGCAGCCGATCGCCGACATGATCTGGCCCGGCGTGCAATAGCCGCACTGAAAGGCGTCGTGGTCGACGAAGGCCTGCTGCATGGGGTGGAGCGGTCCGTCGGCCCGCGCGAGTCCCTCGACCGTGGTGATCTCGCTGCCCTGCACGGCGATCGCGAGCGTGAGGCAAGCCAGGGTACGTCGGCCGTCGACGTGCACGGTGCAAGCGCCGCACTGGCCGTGATCGCAACCCTTCTTGGATCCGGTGAGACCGATGTGATCGCGAAGGGCGTCGAGCAGCGTCGTCCGAACATCCAGGCCCATATGGTACGGCTCCCCATTGATCGAGAGCTTCACGTCGATGGGAGCTTGCGGATCGAGTGGCGGCGCCGTCTGAGCCGCGGCCTGCCCTGCTGTAGCGCCTACCAAGGGGAAGGCCGCCGTCGTGGCGGTGCCTCCGAGAAATCGCCGTCGGCTGACGGATGTCGGGCGCTCGTCGTCACGGTGGTTCGTCATGGCCGCCTCCGCAGGATTTCTCGACACATCGGAGCGGGCCAGAGCCCGCGACGAGCCAGCGCGTACCAGCCCGGTGATGCGTGAGAATATCTTTCTTTAGAGCGTTTCCAAGGCGGGCCTTCCGGGTCACACCCGCCCGTAAGGTCTTCGACGGCCGAGACTTCCTGGGCAGACCCCGCCGCTGCGGTCGATGGCTGCGCGTCCGAGTTAACCGAGCGCAGACGTCATGGTACGTAAACGGGGACTACGATTGCTGCGGCTCGCGAGGGTGTCTGAGACTCTCCCGAGTACCTGACATCGCACCTTTTGCACGGTCGCTGACGCTTGCGGTGATGTTGAGGCCCCGAACGCGATGTGTTTCGCGCATTCGCCGCGAAGTCGGCCTCATTGACGTCGGCGAGCGTGATCGTATCGCCGGTCACGCAGTCGGTGATGAGGGTGCCGGGGGCGGTGTCGCGGGTCTGGCGGAGCACCTGGGCGAGGCTCGTGAAATTGGAACTCGAAAGCTCCGCATCGTTGTGCTCCGAACCCGGGGGTTCGAAGGCCCGGCCGTGCCGTCGAGGACGCCTTCCTCGCCTTCGTGCCTGGCGGTGCGCGGCGCCGAAGCCGTGCGGCACAGTCCCTGCCGCAGATCGCCCACGCTCATGCCGGCACGGTCTATTCCGTGCAGGGCCGCACGGTGACCGAGACGGTGCTCTACGTCG
>JAYVMK010000121.1:0-6056 GCA_043758995.1 Lichenibacterium sp.
GCTTTTCGTGAGCGGGGCCTCACTAGTGTCGCGCTTGCCGATCGCCTAAGGGTCGATGAGAGCGAAGTCCGACGCATCCTAGACCCAGCTCACCGGACGAAGCTGGAGCGCATGGAGCAGTCGACGAAAGCGCTCGGTGGAACGCTCGAGCTGCGCTTCGTTCCGCAGTCGTGATGGCGTCGTGTGTCCCAGGGCATGCGGCGTCTCGACGTGCTGTTGAACACTCGACTTCCGTATCGGCGTCTACACCGTGGTCCGATGCTTGGCCTTTAGAGCGGGGCTCCGTATTTGGGCCCGCGACACCATAGTGCTCACGGCGTCGCGCCCCGTGATCAATTTGCGTCGATCGATCCTGCAAGAGGGCAGGGCGATCGGCTACGCCGCGGCCCTCAAAGCGTTTACCTTTGCTTAACCCTTAAAGACTTGCACCAGACGCGAGAATCGATCCTTATAGCCACGCTTTAGGGTCGTACCTGAGGATTAAAGCGTAGGTGAACGAAGCTCGCGTGGAAACGACATCTCGCATCCATAACCTCATCGCCGATGACGCGCGCGAGCTGTCGAAGAAGCTCCACGCCCATCGCGTCAAGCTGTTCCCGCCAACGGCGCGGAAGGAACTCCGTCGATTCTCGTCCGGCGAGGCGGCCAAACTTGTCGGGATTAACGACGGCTACCTGCGTCAGCTCTCCATCGAGGGCAAAGGTCCGAAGCCGGACACCGCGCCCAACGGCCGTCGATCCTACACGTTGTCGGACATTCAGGAGCTTCGGAGCTACCTCGATGAAGGCGGCCGGAATGGGCGGCGCTACCTGCCAACTCGGCAGCCGGGCGATGCGCTCCAGATCATTGCCGTCACGAACTTCAAAGGTGGCTCTGGCAAGACGACAACCTCCGCGCACCTCGCCCAGTATCTTGCGCTTCAAGGCTACCGGACGCTCGCGATCGATCTCGATCCGCAAGCCAGCCTTTCCGCTCTCCACGGCATTCAGCCCGAGCTCGACGTCGGACCAAACGAGACGATCTACGGTGCAATTCGCTACGACGACGAGCGTCGAGACCTGACGGACATCATCCGGACGACCTACTTCGCCAATCTCGACCTAGTGCCGGGCAACCTCGAGCTCATGGAGTTCGAGCACGAGACGCCTAAGGCCCTCGCCGACGGGAAGTCCGCCGACCGCATGTTCTTCGCCCGTGTGGCGCAGGTCCTCGCGACGGTCGAGGATCGATATGATGTGGTGATCATCGACTGTCCGCCGCAACTGGGCTTCCTAACGCTGTCGGCGCTTTGCGCCGCCACGTCGCTGCTCATCACCGTTCACCCGCAGATGCTCGACGTGATGAGCATGTGCCAGTTCTTGACGATGACGTCGGACCTACTCGATGTCGTGGCGCAGGCCGGCGGCAACATGGACTACGACTGGATGCGATATCTCGTGACCCGCTACGAGCCGGGCGACGGGCCGCAGACCCAGATGGTCGCGTTCATGCGCTCCCTCTTCGAGGACCGCGTGCTGACCAATCCCATGGTGAAGTCGACGGCCATTTCCGACGCCGGAATTACGAAGCAGACGCTCTACGAGGTGACACGGGACCAGTTCACCCGGGCGACCTACGACCGTGCGGTCGAGTCGCTGCAGGCGGTCAATGGAGAGGTCGAGGCGCTCATCCGCCAGGCCTGGGGTAGAGCGGCATGAGGAAGAACGCCCACATGGGTCTCGTCGGCGAGCCTGAGTTGACCGCGGTCAACTCAGATCCTGCGGCACCGTCCGCGAGAGCGGCACCGCTCGGCTCCAAGGGGGTCGTGGGAGCGATGTCGAAGGCGTTGACGCAGATCGCGTCGGATCGTAACGCCGGCGCGCGAGGGACCGGCGACGTCGTCGAACTCGACACCAGTCTCCTCTTCGACTCTGCGTTCCGCGACCGCCTCGACGATCCACACGTAGGCGGTGCCGCACTTGTCGCCTCGATCCGGGACGCCGGACAGCAGGTGCCCATTCTAGTGAGGCCGTCGCCCCACGAACCGGGCAAATATCAGATCGCCTACGGTCATCGTCGTGTCGCGGCGCTCCGTCAGCTCGGGCGTCCCGTGCGGGCGATCATCCGAGAGATGACCCAGGACGAGGTCATCATCGCGCAAGGCGCCGAGAACAACGCCCGCAAGGATCTGAGCTTCATCGAGCGCGCCCACTTCGCGGCCTCGCTCGATCAACATGGAACCGATCGTTCCACGATCATGGCTGCCCTTTCGGTCGACAAAACCGAGCTATCCCGGCTCCTCTCGGTCGTGCGCTCGATCCCCGGCGACCTAGTCGAGAAGCTCGGACCGGCTCCGAAGGCCGGACGGCGCCGATGGATGGAGTTAGCCGAGCGGATCGAGCAGCAGGACGCGCTCGATGAGGCTCGCCGCATGATGGAATCGGAGGGCGTTCGGGCGATGGAGGACAGCGACGCTCGCTTCGTCGCAGTCTTCGCCGCAGTGGCGCCGAAGCGCACCGATGCGCGCAAGCCGCAGGTTTGGAAGGACGAGGCCGGTCGTAAGCTGGCACGCATCGAGCGCGCCGACGGCCGCTTCACTCTGTCCATCGACGAGACACTGGAGCCTGCGTTCGGCGACTTCCTGCTCGAACGTCTCCCCGAGATCCTCGCGACGTTCCGACGTCGCAACGGAGCGTAGCCGCGTTGCCCGCCACACCAGAAGAAGGACCGTAAGCCCAAAAGGAAAAGGCCCCCGAACGTTTCCGTCCGGAAGCCCTATCGCAGATCTAAGCAACCTCGATAGAGCACTTCCGCACATCGTCGTCAATCACGGACACCGTTTCGGTGAACGCCTTCTCCTTGCCCGGCTCGGTGAGGAACAATGCAAATCACTACACCGACGCCGCCCTCAGGGCGGCGGATGACGGCGCATGCCCGCAAGGCTGCCTGCACGAGGTCGGGATTATGATCGCGGATCAGATCCGGAATGCGATCCCGAGCACCCCGCGCGCAAAGCTGCGCGACCTCGCCGGCGCGCTGTGGAAGGCATTCGGCGCGGGCCTTCTGGATGAGGCCGAGGCCCAGTCGCTCGCGGAGGCGATCGAGGCCAGGAAGGTCATCCCGACGCCGGCGCCGGCCGCCCCGCGACGCGTCGGATCCCGACCGCGCTCGTCCGAGTCGATGGAGCGTCGACGACGCCAGGCTGCTGGCGGCTGGCTTCCGCCGCAGCTGGCGTCGCGTTTCACGCTCGCCGAAGTGGCCGTCCTCTCCGTCGTCGCGGCCGAGGTGGCTCGTCGTGGACTGTGCCGCCTAACGCAGGGGCACATCGCGGCTCTTGCCGGCGTCTGTCGCTCGACAGTCAAGGCAGCACTGCGCGAAGCTCGCGCGCTCGGCTTGCTCTCGATCGAGGAGTGGCGAATCACCGCTTGGAGGAACGCCCCGAACACCGTCCGGCTCCTATCCCCAGAATGGACGACTTGGCTCCGCATGCGTGATCGCCGTCGGGCCAAGTCGTCAACTCCGCGGGATGCGGAAGGCCGCGTCGTCATGTCCAAGCCGCCCGTTGAGAGGGGTGGGGGCAAATTCTCCACCACCACGGAATACAAGTTGTTTAAGAGCGGAGACCCGCCAAGGCGGGTCACTCATTGGAATTCGATGAAGAAGGCAGGGTAATGGGTCGGCTCGGGCCTTGCAGTCGCCCAGAAGGACCGCGCGGCGGAACCGGATCGAGGCCGACAGCTCGCGCCAGTCAATCCGGTAAAGCCCGCGATGGTGCTGCCGGATCGGCACAGTACAGCGCTCCGGCAGTAGAAGCTGCGAATCTAGGATAACAGCGGGTCGTTGAGCAAGGTCGACCGTCAGGGCGCCGTGCCAGCCTTCACAGAATCACTACGATGGGTTTTGATCAGCAGGCCGAAGCGCGTAGGGACTCATTCCAGAATTGGGTCGCGCCGGAAAGTCGTAGCGGGAACAAGATGATCCTCACCGACAACGAAACCAAAGTCGACCTTCTCAACAACGAGGCCATTGCGACAACCATCGTTAAGCTACTCCGCGATCGGCCGGAGCACCCGGTGACCGTCGGCGTCCACGGTGACTGGGGTGCGGGCAAGTCGAGCGTCCTAGAGATGATCGAGGCAGCTTTCGAGCAAGAGCCGAAGGTCCTCTGCCTCAAGTTCAACGGCTGGCGCTTTCAGGGTTTTGAGGACGCTAAGATCGCGCTGATCGAGGGCATCGTCACTGGCCTCATTGAGAAACGGCCGGCATTGACGAAGGCCACAGAGACGGTGAAAGCCGTTTTCAGGCGCATCGATTGGCTCAAGTTGGCCAAGCACGCTGGCGGTCTCGCCTTCACTACCGCGACCGGCATTCCATCGCCGGATCTCATCCATACGGCGCTTGGCGCTATCGAGGGTTTGCTTTCAGACCCATCCAAACTCGCGACGAAGGAAAACGCCGAGAAGGCGCTCGGCGAGGTTAAGGGCATCCTCAAGCCCAAGGACGAGGGCGACAGCACGAACGTGCCCGAAGAGATCAACGCTTTCCGCAAAGCCTTCGACGACCTCCTCGACAAGGCCGGTGTCGATCAGCTCATCGTGCTGATCGATGATCTCGACCGCTGCCTACCAGATACCGCGATCGAGACGCTCGAAGCGGTGCGTCTCTTCGTGTTCACTCCGCGCACGGCCTTTGTCGTCGCTGCCGACGAGGCGATGATCGAGTATTCGGTTCGCAAGCACTTCCCCGATCTGCCTGACACCACGGGGCCGCAGAGCTACGCGCGCAACTATCTGGAAAAGCTGATCCAGGTGCCATTTCGCATTCCGGCGCTTGGGGATACGGAAACACGAATCTACGTCACCCTGCTCCTGGTCGGCGCCGAGCTAGGTGACAAGGACGTTGCCTTCAATGCGTTAATCGCTGAGGCCCGTGAGCGCCTGAAACGGCCCTGGATCGGCGGTTCGCTGGACGCGGCTACTGTCCGGCGCGTGCTCGGTGATAAGGCGGCCCGCGCCAACAACGCGCTCGCGCTGTCCGACCAGATCGGCCCGATTCTCGCGAGTGGCACTAAAGGCAATCCTCGCCAGATCAAGCGCTTCCTCAACACACTCGTGCTGCGCGAGCGAACCGCGGACGCACGCGGCTTCGGTGAGGACGTCAAGCTGCCGGTCCTCGCCAAGCTGATGTTAGCGGAGCGTTTCCTGCCCCGCCTGTTCGATCAGATCGCCGCGGCCGCCGCCGTTGCTTCGAACGGCAGGTGCGCAGATCTAGCCGCTCTCGAGAGGGCCGCGACCGAGCCGGAGCCGACCAAATCGCCTCCCAAGAAGGTAGCCGAGGGAAAGGCGGACGGCCCGAAGCCGAAGCTTGAGATCGTCAAGAACCCCGACAGCGCGCAGCTTACCGAATGGCTCTCGTCTGCCGCAATCATGGCTTGGGCGGCGGTCCAGCCAACCATCGGCGACGAAGACCTTCGGCCCTACCTGTTCGTGGCCAAGGATCGAAAGGACTATTTCGGCGCTACCTCGGCGCTCGGCCATCTCGCGGGCGTCGTCGAGCAGCTCTTCGGCGGCAAGTTCGCGGTGCAGGGCCTGGAAAGCGAGCTGAAGCGCTTGGCTGCACCCGAAGCCGCCCAGGTTTTCGAGGCCGTTCGCGGTCGGATCGTCGGCAGCGACAGTTTCGATACCGAACCGACAGGCGTGGAGGGACTCGCCGTGCTGGTCAGGGCACATCCCACTCTGCAGGGTGGCCTTGTCGACTTCCTTGACGCCCTGCCTCGCGAGCGACTCGGCCCTTGGGCCTGTAGTGGCTGGGAGGGCGTTTTGAAGGACACCGAAATCGGCCAACGCTTCGAGCGTCTGCTCCAGACCTGGAGTCGCGACGGCGCCGGGATGCTAAAGATGGCAGCCGGCGGAGTGCTTCGTACACGCCAGAGCGGTCGCTGATGGGCACGTCGAGTGCCTTCGGCGGCCAAAGCGGCAACAGCCCGCTCGTACCTAGCTTCATAGATGACGAGGGTGCGCCGCCCGCCCTAGATCCAAATGCGCCACCTGCTGACGGTTCACCTGTCGATGATGCAC
>JAYVMK010000122.1:0-13369 GCA_043758995.1 Lichenibacterium sp.
TTCGAATCCTCTCACTCCGACCAAATCCTGCTCATTGATCCAGGATTGCGAGGGCGACATCATCTTCTCGTTCGTGAACATCTGGGTGGCGGCGGCCGATGACTTGGCTGCGTGGCGCGATCCGGGACTTGCGACCGTGCAGATTCGATGAGCAGCATTCTCGTGACAGGTGCGGCGGGGTTCATTGGCCACGCCGTGTGTCTGCGTCTCGCGGCGCAGGGCGCCGAGCTTCTTGCCGTCGACAGCTTCGATTCCTATTACGAGCCGGCCCTGAAGCGCGACCGGGCCGCCCAGCTCGCGGCAGTGGGCGTTGCGGTTCAGTCCCTCGACATCGCCGATCACGAGTCTTTGGCCGAGTTGGCGGCCCGCGCCAGGGTCACGCGAGCCGTCCATCTCGCCGCGCAGGCCGGGGTCCGTCACTCCATCGTGGCCCCCTTCGCCTACCAGCATTCCAATCTGGCCGGGCACCTTTCCGTGCTCGAATGCTGCCGGCGGCTCCCCGACTTCGACCACCTCGTCTATGCGTCGTCGAGCTCGGTCTACGGCGATCGTCCGGCGGACGGTGCGCGGTTCCGCGAAGACGACCGGGTCGATCACCCGGCGTCGCTCTACGCCGCCACCAAGCGATCCGGCGAATTGATGAGCGAGTGTTACGCCGGCCTCTACGGGATTCCGCAGTCCGGCCTGCGCTTCTTCACCGTCTACGGTCCGTGGGGACGGCCCGACATGGCCTATTTCTCCTTCACCCGGCGGATCATCGCCGGCGAGGAGATCGAAATCTTCGGGGAAGGGCGCATGCGGCGCGACTTCACCTATATCGACGATATCGTCGACGGGGTCCTGGGCGTGCTCGACCGGCCGCCGGTGCCCGGCACCCACCGCCTGCTCAACCTCGGCAACGATCGGCCGGAGCCGCTGCTGGGCTTCGTGTCACTCCTGGAACAGGCCATCGGCCGCGAGGCTCGCATGGTGATGCGGCCCATGCAGGCCGGCGACGTGACGGAGACCTGGGCCGACATCGGGCGGATCTCTGCGCTGACGGGTTACGCGCCCCGCACGCCCCTGGCCGAGGGGCTGCCGCGTTTCGTGGCCTGGTACCGCGACCGCTACGGCGTTTGACGGCGGCAGCGGCGTTCGTTGATTCACTGAGGGCCAGGCAACATCCGCTCTCGCTCAGCCGACCTCGTCGTCGCCCGGTTGCCGGGGCGCCAGCGGGGTGAACAAGCAGCGATCGGGCTTGAGGTCGATCAACGGCGTGCCGTCGAGACAGTCGAGACCGCGGACCAACACGCTCGCCCCTTCGATCCCGACGAGGCTCACGAGTGAGGTTCCGATCGGATTCGGCCGGACCGGCGAGCGGAGCGCAAAGGTACCGCGGGTCGTGCCATCGCTCTTCGGGCTCTGCCGGAGGAGGTCGCGCCGCGACTTGTCGAGCCAGTAGAGCACCTCGATCGACTCGAAGGCCTCAAGCCCGTCGAGAGCCTGGTCCCAGGCGCGAAGAGCTCGATCCGGCAGACGGGGCCATCGCGCCGACCCTGGCGAGGGCAGGCGAGGCGGTCGCTCCAGGGCGTGTGAATTCGCCCGATGAACACGAGACCTGCATCTCTCGTTTCGGGTTGCGCGGCCGCCACTTCGCCCGGCCTGATCTCGTCTCGCCGCACCATGGGTTCATCCTCTGCATCGTCGCGAAGAGTCTATACCGCTCCGGCCTCGGCCATCGCCGCCTCTCCGCACGATGGACTCGCCCGGCTTAGCGCTATATCGCATGGGATATGACGATGCAGGGTTCGAAGGATGGGTGACATGGTCTCTGCGCGGCGGTTCTGGCTCAAGGCGGCCCTCGCGGCTCTCCTGTCGACGATGGCCGGCGGGGCGTCGGCTCAGCAGGGCGGCGGTCCGACGGTCTTCGCGGCGGCGAGCCTCAAGAACGCGCTCGATGATGCGGCAGCCCGCTGGTCGGCGATGGGCCATGCGACCCCCAAGCTGTCCTACGCGGCGTCGAACGTGCTGGAGCAGCAGATCGCCCAGGGGGCTCCGGCCGACCTCTTCTTCTCGGCCGATCTCGACTGGATGGAAGCGGCTCGCAAGGCCGACCTGATCCAACCCGACAGCCGCGTCGATCTCCTGGCCAATGCCATCGTGCTGGTCGCGCCGCGAGAGGATGCCGCTCCGATCGTCATCCGCCCCGGCTTCGACCTCGCCCCGACCTTGAAGGGCGGCCGGCTCGCCATGGGTAACGTCGATGCCGTGCCGGCCGGCAAATACGGCAAGGCTGCCCTGGAGAAGCTCGGCGTCTGGGACGGCGTGAAGAACCATTTGGCCCAGGCCGAGAGCGTTCGGGCCGCGCTGGCCTTCGTCGCCCGCGGTGAGACGCCGCTCGGGATCGTCTATGCCACGGACGCGGCAGCCGAACCGAAGGTCGCCGTGGTGGGCACCTTTCCGGCGGACAGCCATCCGCCGATCGTCTACCCGGTGGCGCTGACCAAGGCGGCGAAGAACCCCGACGCCGCAACATTCCTGGCGTTCCTCCGCGGCCCGGAGGCGCGCGAGGCTTTCGAGAAGCAGGGCTTCACGGTACTGGACACAGCGGCCGGCGCGCACTGACGACGAGGGATTTCCGTCTTGACGAACTGGCTCAGCCCGGAGGCCGGCGACGCGCTGCGGCTGAGCCTGCTCGTCGCCACCACGGCCACGGCGGCGAGCCTCCTGCCGGGGCTCGGCGTCGCCTATCTCCTGGCGCGGGGGCGCTTTCCAGGGCGGACCTTGCTCGACACTCTGGTGCATCTGCCCCTGGTCATGCCGCCGGTCGTTACCGGCTACCTGCTGCTCATCGCCTTCGGCCGCCGCGGGCTCGTCGGGTCGTGGCTCGCCGATCAATTCGGCATCGTGCTGGCCTTCCGCTGGACAGGCGCAGCGCTCGCCTGCGCCGTCATGGGCTTTCCGCTCATGGTGCGGGCCATGCGCCTGTCGATCGAGGCGGTCGATCGCAAGCTCGAGGAGGCCGCCGGTACGCTCGGCGCGGGACCTGCCGCGGTCTTCGCGCTCGTCACCTTGCCGCTGATCCTGCCCGGCATCATCGCCGGCCTGATCCTGAGTTTCGCACGCTCCATGGGAGAGTTCGGCGCCACGATCACCTTCGTGGCCAATATCCCCGGCGAGACCCAGACGCTGCCTTCCGCCATCTACACCTTCACCCAGGTGCCCGGCGGGGAGGGCGATGCTTTGAAGCTCACCCTCGTCTCGGTGGCGGTCTCGACGGCGGCTCTGGTCCTGTCGGAGCTTCTGGCGCGCGGCGTGGCGCGACGGCTCGCCGCGTGAGCGCCCTGTCGGTGGCCATGGCGCATCGCCTGGGGAACTTCGACCTCGACGTGGCTTTCGAGGCGCCGGCCGGCGTCACGGCGCTGTTCGGGCAATCGGGATCCGGCAAGACTTCGGTCGTCAACACCATTGGAGGACTGCTTCGTCCCCGGCGGGGCCGTGTAGCGCTGGGCGAGCAGGTGCTGCTGGATACGGAGCGCGGCATCTGCATACCGCGCCACAGGCGCCGGATCGGCACGGTCTTCCAGGAGGGTCGGCTCTTTCCGCATTTCAGCGTGCGGCAGAACCTGATGTTCGGCCGCTGGTTCGCACCGCGCGGCGAGGCGGGTGCCGGACTCGATGCGGTGGTCGACATGTTGGGCCTCGCGCCGCTGCTCGGCCGAAGCCCCGCGGGATTGTCCGGCGGCGAAAAGCAGCGCGTGGCGATCGGCCGGGCGCTCCTGTCGAGGCCTCGGTTGCTGCTGATGGACGAACCCCTTTCGGCCCTCGACGAAACCCGTAAGGCGGAAATCCTTCCCTATATCGAGCGGCTGCGCGACGAGGCCGGCGTGCCGATCGTCTACGTGTCGCATTCCGTCGCCGAAGTGGCGCGGCTCGCCGACACGCTGGTGGTGCTGGAGGCCGGCCGCGTCGTCGCGGCCGGACCGGCGCCAGACGTGTTGGCCCGCCTCAACGTGGCGCCCCTCGCCGGCTCGCGCGAGGCGGGGGCCGTGCTCGATGCCCGGGTCGAGGCGCATGACGATGGCTTCGCACTGACGACTTTGGCCACCCGCGCCGGGCCGTTGCGCCTGCCGCGCCTCGATCTCCCGGTCGGCGCGCCGTTGCGCATCCAGATTCCGGCGCGCGACGTCATGCTGAGCCTCGCTGCCCCGGTCGGCACCAGCGCTCTCAACGTTCTTCCGGCCGTGGTGGCCGAGATCCGCGCTGGTTCGGGATCCAGCGTGGCGCTGAGGCTGGACTGCAACGGCGCCGCGCTGCTGGCCCGCGTCACGCGCCTGTCCGTCTCGGAGATGCGCCTCGCGCCGGGTGTCGCGGTTTTCGCCGTGGTGAAGAGCGTGGCGCTCGAGACGAGGTCCGCCGCGGAGGCGCGGCACAGGCGTTATGATGGTTCGGTGTAGCGCGAGAAGGCGACCATGGCGCGGATGAGTATCCGGATCGACCTCGAGCGGGAAGGGCGGTTAGGTCCCGGCAAGATTGCTTTGCTCGAACGCATCGCCGAATGCGGTTCCATATCGGCGGCGGGCCGCGCCATGGCGATGTCCTATCGCCGCGCATGGCTTCTCGTCGCCGAGCTCAACGCCAGCTTCGTCGAGCCCTTGGTCGCCGCGCAGATGGGGGGCCGCCAGGGCGGAGGCGCCAGGCTGACCGTTTTCGGCACGAAGCTTGTCTCGGAGTATCGGGCCATCGAGCGCGAGGCCGAGGCCGCAGTGGCGCCACGGCTTCGCGCCCTGGAAGATGCAGCCGCCAAGGGAGCGGTTTGACGGTTCAGATGGTTTGAGAATCACGCAGGGTGCGTTCGCACCCAGGCACAGCCGACTGGCTTCTACACGGGCCCTTCTGCCCCGGCTCGAGATGAGGGGGCCGGTGAAAGTGTCTTTCAGCTCCGACGTTTGTATCGGGCGTTCCAGGCTGATCCCTATCAGGCCCGGTGCGTCCAATTCAGCGGGCCGGCCTTGGTGAAGAGCCAGGGGTACTGCCGGCACATCTGTTCGCTACGCTTCGAGCGGTAGCCGTAGACACCGCCCAGCACCACGAAGACGAGCGACACGGCGTAATATTGGATCGACGAGAGCTCCTCTCCCGCCAAGGCATAGTGGAGGAACCGCACCGCGGCCGCCAGGAGAAGCAGGCCCAGCGGCATGGTCACGACCGACTTCCAGGAACTGGCAAAGGCCCGGCCCGTGGCGATGCCGCCGAGGGTTCCCAGGATGATCGTGAAGAAGATGAAGGCGCCGAGAGCGCCCGGCGCGTCCGAATAAAGCAGGTCGCCCATCAGTGGCCTCCCTCGAGATAGGCGGCCCGCACTTCGGGACGGCTGAGCAACTCCTTGCCGGTGCCCGACATGGTGATCAGGCCGTTGACCATCACGTAGCCGCGGTCGGCGAGCTTCAAGGCGTGGAACGCGTTCTGCTCGACCAGGAAAACCGTCAGGCCCTCGGTCTTGTTGAGGTCGCGGATGACGTCGAAGATCTGCTTCACCACGAGGGGCGCCAGGCCCAGGGACGGCTCGTCGAGCAGCAGCAGCCGCGGACGGCTCATCAGGGCGCGGGCGATGGCCAGCATCTGCTGCTCGCCGCCCGACAGCGTGCCGCCGCGCTGCTGCGCGCGCTCCTTGAGCCGCGGAAAGATCGTGAAGGCCCGTTCGAGATCCTGGTCGAAATAGGCGAACTTGTTGATGGCCGCGCCCATCTGGAGATTTTCGTAGACCGTCATGCGCGGGAAGATGCGGCGGCCCTCCGGCGACTGGGCGATGTCGAGGCGGGCGATCTCGTGCGTGGCCATCCGGGTGATATCCCGGCCCTCGAAGCTGATGCTCCCTTCACGCGCCCGGGGGCTGCCGAAGATCGTCATCATCAGGGTCGACTTGCCGGCCCCGTTGGCGCCAATCAGGGTGACGATCTCACCCTGATTGACGTCCATGTCGATGCCCTTGAGGGCGCAGATCTTGCCGTAATAGGTCTGAACACCGCGAATCGTCAGCATTGGCTTGCCGGATCCGTCGCGGCTCGATGCGGCGACGCGCGCCGGCGCGGCTTCGGTCAACAGGGTCACGCGCCGATCTCCGCTTCGACGTCTTCCACTTCGGTGTCCTCGACGCCCAGATAGGCGGCGATGACCTTGGGATCGTCGCGGACATCCTTGGGGACACCGTCGGCGATTTTGGTGCCGTAATCGAGCACCACTACATGGTCCGAAATGCTCATGACGACCGACATGTCGTGCTCGATCAGCAGTACGGAGGTGTCGTGCTGGTCGCGGATCAGCCGGAGCAAAGTGTTGAGTTGCAGCGACTCGCGCGGGTTGAGGCCCGCCGCCGGCTCGTCGAGGCAGAGCAGAACCGGGTCGGTGCACATGGCGCGCACGATCTCCAGCCGCCGCTGGTCGCCATAGGGCAAGTCGCCTGCAGGATCGTCGGCCCGGTCGAGAAGTCCGATCGTGTCCAGCCAGAACCGCGCCTTGTCGACCGCCTCGCGCTCCTTGGCCCGGTACCCGCCGACGCCGAGCACGCCGAGGAAGGTCATACCCGACGCCTTCATCAGCGCATTGTGCTGGGCGACGAGCATGTTCTCCAGCACCGTCATGCCGGTGAAAAGGCGGATGTTCTGGAACGTCCGCGCCACTTTGGCGGTTCTGGCGATCTCCTGATCGGGCATGCGCTCGAGTAGGAAGATGTCGTTGCCGGCGCTGGTCCGCATGTGCTTGCGGGCGGAACGGGTGAGGCTGAGAACGTCGTCCGGGGCGGCAATGCCCTGGCGCGCCAGGGCCATGCGGCCCTCGGTCGGCTTGTAGAAGCCCGTGATGCAGTTGAAGACCGTCGTCTTGCCGGCACCGTTCGGGCCGATCAGCGCCGTGATGTCGCCTCGCCCGACGGTGAACGACAGGTCGTTCACGGCCACGAGCCCGCCGAACCGCATGAAGACGTGTTCGACGACGAGCAGGGGATCGCTCTGCCAGCGCATCAGCCGTGACCTTCCTTGACCATGTCGCCGGCGATCGCCTTGCGCTCCTTGAGGAAGATCGATGGCGAACGCGTCGCGATGATGCCGCGCGGCCGCCAGATCATCATCAGCACCATGCCACCGCCGAAGATCAGCATGCGGTATTGCACGGGGTCGAACCCGTTCCCGAAGATGCGCTTCAGGAAGTCGAGCTCGCGCAGCAGCTCCGTGCCGCCGATCAGCACGGTCGCGGCCAGCGCCACGCCGATCTGCGAGCCCATTCCGCCCAAAACCACGATGGCGAGGATCGTCGCCGATTCGATGAAGGTAAAGGACTCGGGGCTGACGAAGGCCTGCCGGACCGCGAAGAAAGATCCCGCGAACCCGCCGAACATGGCGCCGAGCGCGAAGGCCGTGAGCTTGGTGTTGACGGTATTGATGCCGAGCGACCGGCAGGCGATCTCGTCCTCGCGCAACGCTTCCCAGGCGCGCCCGACCGGCAGACGGCGCAATCGCAGCGTGACGAAGTTGGTCAGCAGCGCCAGGAACAGGATGACGTAGAACAGGAAGATGGTGCGCTGGATCGGGTTGTAGGCGATGCCGAAGAAGTGCGCGAAGCCGTCGTCGCTGGTGTCGAAGGGCAAGCCGAAGAAGGATGCTCTCGGAATGCCGGAAATGCCCGCGTAGCCGTTGGTCAGGTCGGTCCAGTTGATCAGGACGATGCGGATGATCTCGCCGAAGGCGAGCGTCACGATGGCGAGATAATCGCCGCGGAGGCGCAGCACCGGGAAGCCGAGGATCATGCCCCAGAAGGCCGCCAGGATGCCGGCCAGCGGAAGGCAGATCCAGAAGCTGAGGCCGAAGGTGGTGGAGAGCAGCGCGTAGGAATAGGCGCCGACGGCGTAGAACGCCACATAGCCGAGATCGAGCAGGCCGGCGAGGCCGACCACGATGTTCAGCCCCCAACCCAGCATCACGTAGATGAGGATCTGGATTCCGTAATTGTTGATCCACTTCAGCGAGCCGTTGGCGCCGAGCGCACCCACCATCACCAGCGGGAAGGCGATCAGCGCCGCAATGGCGAACCAGGCGAGGTTGGCCTTGACGAAGCTTTCCGAGCGCGTCTCCACGCGAAGCTGCTGAGGCCGCTTGGCGGCGCGGGGCCGGGCGTTGAACAGAAGGCCGAGGAACCGTCCCGCGAAGACGATGAGGGCGGCCCAGATCGCCCAGGTCCAGCGCGGCACGACGATCAGGGCGTTGCTGATGTCGGGATGGGTGTCATAGGCCAGCAGCGGAAAGCCGAGGCCGAGCGTGACGATGCCCGAAAAGGCGGCGCTCTTCAGCGCCGCGACCATATCGAAGGCCGGAACCGGCGCCGCGGAGGCAACCGGGGCGGCGGCGGGGACGGGAGCCTGGGACTCCATCAACATGGCCTCAGACCTTCTCGATCTCGGGGCGGCCGAGCAGACCCGTCGGCATGAAGATCAGCGTGATCGCCAGGATGGAAAAGGCCGCGACGTCCTTGTAGTCGGTGGACACATAGGTGGACCAGAGCACCTCGATGAGGCCGATCAGCAGCCCGCCGAGAACGGCCCCTGGTAGCGAGCCGATGCCGCCGAGCACCGCAGCCGTGAAGGCCTTCACGCCGGGCACGAAGCCGTCGGCGAAGCTCACGACGCCATAATAGCTGAGGTAGAGGACACCCGCGACGGCAGCCAGCGCGGCGCCGATCACGAAGGTGAGCGAAATGGTGCGGTCGACGTCGATGCCGAGCAGCGAGGCCATGCGGCGGTCCTGCTCGCAGGCACGCTGGGCCCTGCCGAGCGGCGTCTTCTGTACGAGGTACCAGAAGCCGGCCATCAGGACGGTCGTCGAAACCATGATGATGATCTGCTTGTAGGACAGCGTGACGTCGTAGTTGCCGCCCTCCGTCACCTTGATGACCTGATCGAACATGGGCGGAATGGTCTTGTTCCGCGGCCCCTGGATCACCTGCACCAGGTTGGACAGGAAGATCGACATGCCGATGGCGGAGATCAGCGGCGCCAGCCGGAAGGAGCCGCGCAGCGGCCGGTAGGCGACCCGTTCGATGGCCCAGTTCCACAGCGCCGTGATCGCCATGGCGCCGATCAGAACGATGAGAAAGGCCAGGGCCACGTTGGTGATCCCCAAAAGCTGGGTCAGCACCAGGAACAGGATTAGCGCCACGAAGGCGGAGAGCATGAACACATCGCCATGGGCGAAGTTCACCATGCCGATGATGCCGAAGACCATCGTATAGCCGATGGCGATCAGTCCATAGATGGACCCCAGCGTTATGCCGTTGATCATCGCTTGGAGAAAGATGTCCATGTGGGGCGGCATACCTTTCGGCGCATCGAACCTGCGCGGATGATGAGTGTCGTCTCGAAGAAGGCTAGCAAGCGCCGTGCCGGGCAGCAACCACAGAGCGGCCACAGTTCGGACACGAAAAGCTCTGCCGGTGCGCGACGCCGCTGCAGCGCCGGCTCACGCGAAGGGACGCTAATGCCTAGGCTTTGAGCATGTCAATCAGCGGCCGCGCTCCGTCAACACGCGTTCGGCGCCGTGGAAAAGCGTGACGGAGTCGCGTCGCGCGATGCCCACGAGTGTCACGTCGAGGGCTCTGGCGCGGTCGATGGCGAGTGCCGTCGGTGCCGAGATGGCCACCAGCGTGCGGCAACCGAATGTGGCGGCCTTCTCCACCATTTCGAAGGACGCACGGCTGGTCACGACCACGAAGCCCGAGGCGGGATCCCGATCGGCCCGGAGCGTTGCGCCGATCAGCTTGTCGAGGGCATTGTGACGGCCGACGTCCTCGCGCACGTCGAGCACCTCGCCGTCGAGCGTCGCCCAGGCGGCGCCATGGACGGCGCGGGTCGCGGCATTGAGATGCTGGCCGGCGTCGAGGGCTCCGAGCGCCCGTGCGATGGCGCCGAGTTGGAGGGACGGTGCAGTCCCCGAGGGCGCGCCGGCACGCGGCAGGGCCGCGAGGTCGTCCACACCGCACAGGCCGCAACTCGTTCGGCCCGTCATGGCGCGCTTCCGGGCGAGATGCGCCTGAAGCCGCACCCCGACCACATCGATGGCGAGCCGCACCGCGCCGTCCGCCGCTTCGACGCTGACGCCGCGGATCTCGGCCGGTGCCGCGATGACGCCTTCGGTCAGGCTGAATCCGTAGGCGAAATCCACGAGATCGGCAGGCGTCGCCATCATGATGCCGAAGGGCACGCCGCCGAACAGCACCTGGACCGGGATTTCGGTGGCGACCTCGCGAATGATGGTGCGTGAGATCGCGTCGGCGAAGCCGATCGTCACGGCCTCGGTGGGCCGGGTCGGGGCCGGACCGGCGTCGGGCGGGGGCAGGTTGAGCCGTTCCATGATGTCTTCGGTTCGGGATGGGAGCACGGCGACCCTACCCACAGCACGCCGCCGAGCGCCAGCGTCCTATTGCCCTATCCCGTCCTCGCCGGAGGAGCGATGCGACCCGGACTGCCACCGCCACTGGGCAGACCAAAAGCGCCGGCGCCGGGGTCACGCGAACCGAGGTCGAAGCCCCAGAAGAATGACGCCCACAACTGCCAGGGGCAGCAGGGCCAGGAATGTGCCGGCGACCGCCAGGGCCGCGCCGAGGCCGAACAGCACAGATAGGCCCATCTCGACGAGGGCCATGAGTTTCGACTCGCGATGGCGGGCCGCGAAGGCCGAACGCCGGCCCGGTTTGCCGTGCCAGCTCTGCAGCGCGACGGCCGCGCCGAGACCTGTGGCGGCGATCGCCGCCGTCGTGAGCGCCGCCAGGGGCGACAGCCAGGCGAGATAGAGAAGCGGCAGCGCCACGAGTCCCAGCGTCACGGCTGCGATGGCCTCGAGCTTGCCGCGCCGCATCGTCAGGGTCGAGGCGGGAGAACTGGCCAGCAGATCGGGGGCGTCCTCGCCCGACAGGCCGAGCCAGGTCAAGGAAGAGGACACCTGGAACGTCACGACCGCGATCATCGGCGCGATGGCGAGGGCCGGGTCGCCGCTGCCGGACCAGAGCAGCGCGATCAACGGCGTCATGTAGAGGATCTGCAGCAGGATCTGGCTCACCACCCAGGGGTCGCGCGCGATGAGGCGCCATTCCTTGCGGCGCAGGACCGGGAGCGGGCCACGACCGAAGGCCCGCGACGCGCGCCAGACCACGGCGCGGCGGCGGCCTCCGGCATCGACGGCCCGTGCCGCATTGGCGCTGCGGGCGAAGGCGGGTCCAAAGAACAGCGTGACGGCCGAAAAGGCCAGGACCGCCAGGGTGCACCACAGAACCAGCGCGATCGGCTCGCCGAGCGCCGCGCGGACCGGCAGGAGCAATATCGTGCCCGCCAAGCCATTCTCGGCCGTGAGATCCTGGGGCAGGATCGCGGGCAGCAACCGCCGCAGCTGAAGCGCGATGACGAAGCCGCCGCCGACGAACGTGGCGAGGACCTGAGCGGCGAGCCGTGTGCGGCGCGGGCCGACGACCTGGAACAGAGCCAGCGTCGCGGCCAGTCCGCCGGCCGCGGCCAGCAGGGCGCCGGCGACGAGGGTCGGATAGAGCGCCAACATGGCGGCATGGCCGTGCGCCGCGCCGGCATTGGCCAGGGGCAGGACGAAGATCGATGCCGACGCGCAGGCACCGAGCGCCACGGCCAGCGACCGGGCAGCGAGGACCAGCCGCGGCGAGACCGGGGAGGACAGGACGAGATCGAGGTCGCCGCGCGCGTACAGGAGCTTCGTCGCGCCGTTCAAAGCCTGCGCCAGCATCAACAGGAGAACGAAGGCCGAGAGCGGCAGGGCGTCGGCATAGGCATCCGGGCGGGTGACGGGGTCCGCCGCCTGGTCTCCAATCTCGCCGGCGATGGACCAGACCGCTGCATGCATGATGGCGATGACGACGATCACCACCGTGGCGAGCGCCCGCGGTCCCAACCGTCCGAACCCGGAGCGAAAATCCCGCCAGGCGAGGCGGAGATCGTGGGATAGCAGCCAGGGCAGCGAGCCGGGGCGGAGGGGGGCGTGCGCCACTCAGGCCTCGACCCGTTCGGCGCCCGTCAGGCTGAGGAAGGCATCCTCGAGCGTGCCGCCGCCGATGGACCGGAGCTCCGCCACCGTGCCTTCGGCGACGAGCCGTCCCTGGCGGATCAGGCCGATGCGGCTCGCCAGCCGCTCCGCCACTTCGAGAATATGCGTGGTGAGAATGACGGTCGCGCCCTCCGCCACGCATTCGTTGAGGATCGTCTTCACGGTGCGGGCCGCGCCGGCATCGAGCCCCGTCAAGGGCTCGTCGAGGATCAGGAGCCGCGGCTCGTGGATCAGCGCTCCGGCGAGCGACACCTTCTGCTTCATGCCGCGCGAGAAGCCTTCGCAGCGCTCGTGGCGGTGTCGCGCGAGGTCGAGCCGCTCGAGCAAGGCATCGGCGGTGCGGCGGGCCCGGGCCGGCTCCACCGACCAGAGCCCGGCCACGAAGCCGAGATATTCGATCGGCGTCAGCTTGTCGTAGAGCAGGGGGTCGTCGGGCAGCCAGGCGGTGATGCGTTTGGCGGCGCGCGGGTCTGCGAGTGCGTCGACATCATGGATGCGGATCGCGCCCGCGTCGGGCCGCATGAGACCCGCCACCATGCGCAACGTCGTGGTCTTGCCGGCCCCGTTCGGCCCGAGCAGAGCATAGAAGGCGCCAGCCGGGATTTCGAGATCGAGCCCGTCGACGGCGGGATGCCGCGCGTCGAAGCTCTTTCGCAAGCCCTTGACCACCAGGGCCGGCTCTCTGGGGATCATGGCTGGCCTCCGAAACTCCGTCGGCCGCCAGTCTACTCCGGCAAACCTTGGGCCTTCGTCACCGGAAACCGGTCAAAACCAGCGCTTGGCCGTCGACGGAACACCAAGATGCTCTTCGATGATGGCGATGTTCCGCAGATTGGCCTTGAAGCCCATGTCGAACAGGACACCAAGGAACGGGACCGCGCCCGCTGCCGCCTCGACGCCGATATTCGCCAACATACGGGCGATTTTCTCCTTGGGCAGCCCGATCTTGCGGGCTTCGTTGACGATGTAGAGCGAAATACCCGCCAGTACGACATCGCCGGCGGCGGGCGTCGCGCCGATGACGCTGTTCAGCCCGAAGCGGAACCTGGTGCCCGGCAGGCGGAACACGCCATCCACCGCCCAGGCGATGGTCTTGAGGCGCTTCAGGCGAGAGAGCGCCGCAGTCGCGTCGAGGGCGTCGTGTTCGATGGTGGACCAAGTCATGGCGATCGCTCCAAGGCGGGGGCGATCGTGAGGTGGGTATGCCGGGGCCGAGGCGCAATCGCCGTCCCATCAGGTCGCCGCCGAGACGCCAATGTTCATCGGCAACCCAAGCGACC
>JAYVMK010000123.1:0-14463 GCA_043758995.1 Lichenibacterium sp.
GATGTTGGGCGGCTTCGACATGATCTCAGGGAATCAGATCACCCGGCAGCCGCATAGCGAAAAATGGCCCCCGCTGCCCGCGATTTTGCCCCTCTTACCCGGTCGCGTGCTAAGATCCTGCAATCACAAAGGAGAGGCTCTCTATGGCGGAGGATCGAAACGGAGTGTCTCGGCGTGAGGTGGTCGCCACGGCCGCCGGCCTGGCCCTGGGTCTCGGCGCCTCCCCGGTCACCGCCGAGGAGGGCGGACCGACCAAAGTCATGATCATCCGGCATGCCGAGAAACCGACGTCCGACGGGATGCGGCCCTACGGGCTCGATGCGGACGGCAGGCACGACGTCGACGCGCTGCTGGTTCGCGGCTGGCAGCGGGCAGGGACCCTGGCACGGTTCTTCGCGCCACGCGACGGTGCCGCGCTGCCCGCCGGCCTTCTTCGCCCGACATTCCTTGTGGCGGCGGCCTCGACCCACGCCCATCCGAGCCGGCGGGCCGGCCTAACCCTCGCACCGCTGGCCGAACTCACGGGCCTCCTTCCAGACACGACCTTCGGCCCGGATCAGGAGGCCGCGACCGCGGCGTCGATCCTGCGGCGTACCGGCGTGGGTCTGGTGGCGTGGGAGCACAAGCCCATCCGCGACCTCGTCGACGCCCTGACGGGCGGAGCCGTGCAGGGTCCGCATTGGAGCAAGCATCGCTTCGACATGGTGCTGGTGCTCGACCGCGAGGGCGCGGATTGGCGCCTGAGCCAGGTGCCGCAGATGCTGCTCGCCGGCGACTCCACGAAGCCGTTGCCGTTCGAGAAAGGCGAGGATGACGATTGAAGATTTAACGCCTCACGCTGGGGCGTAATGAGCCTTGAGCGTCGCGGGACCGTCGGAAACGACCTGGCCATCGGCCACGAGATCGACGAGATGGGCCAGGACCGACAGGCCGGCGGCACCGCGCAGCGAGGGGGCGAGGTCTCGATAAAGGTTTCCCACCAGGACCGGCACCGTGGCGTCCCCGGCCGCGACGCGGCGCAGGATCGCGGCTTCGCGCCATTGCCGGTGAACAACGAGCGCCTTGATGAAGGCGCGCGGGTTCTTCACCGGACCGCCATGGCCCGGCCAATAGACGGTGTCGTTGCGGTCCTGCAGCTTGCGGAGCGACGCCATGTAGGCGCGCATCGATCCGTCGGGCGGGGCTACGGCGGTGGTCGACCAGGCCATGACATGATCGCCGGAGAACAGGGCCTTCTCGGCCGGTAGTGCGAAGGCGAGGTGGTCGGACGTATGGCCGGGCGTCGTCACGGCGACGAGACGGTAGTCCGAACCTTCCACGGAATCGCCTTGATGGAGGACGCGGTCGGGCGCGTAGCGGAGGTCGAAAGCGGCGTCGATCGCCGGCAGGCTCGGATCGGCGGCTCGCGCCAGACGCTGCGGGCAGCCGACGATCTCGGCGCCGGTGGCGGCCTTGAGTAGCGCCGCGCCCGGCGCATGGTCCCGGTGGGTATGGGTGACCAGGATGTGGCGCACGGTCTCGCCTTTCACGGCCTCCATCAGGGCCGCGATATGGCTCGAATCGGCTGGCCCGGGATCGATCACCGCCACGTCGCCGCGGCCCACGATGTAGGAGCAGGTACCGGTGAAGGTGAACGGGCCGCCGTTGTTGGCGACGAGCCGCCGGACCAGAGGCGACAGAACCTGAACCTCGTCGGGCTTGGCCGTCAGCGTGCGGTCGAAGGGGATATCGTCGTCGGCCAATGTCGTCCGGAGGTGTGGGAATCGCGGATGTCAAATCGGAGGGTATCTGAGTCCGCGACGCCGCTTGCCGGGACGATAACGTCAACTTAAGAGGTGGTCAGCCTGCGGCCGCGCGCCGACGAATGCAAGCGTGCCGGCATAGACGGATCGGTGCCGATACGGCGGACCAAGGGAGCGACTTCATGAGTGACATCAGGTTTCCGACCCATCCCACTCTGGCCGGTGCGGTTTGGCCAGAGCAGGCCGCGACGGGTCAGCGCTTCGCCCGTGCGACACTGCTGGCGCTCGTCGGGAGTGCCGTCCTGGCGCTTTCGGCCAAACTCTCGGTTCCCTTTTTCCCCGTTCCGCTGACGCTGCAGAGTCTTGCGGTGCTGCTGATCGGTGCCGCGTTCGGATCACGGCTCGGCGGCGCAACCGTAGTGCTCTACCTCGTCGAAGGTGCGCTCGGCCTGCCGGTCTTCGCCGGAACGCCCGTCCACGGCCTCGGCCTCGCCTATATGATGGGTCCGACCGGCGGTTATCTGGTCGGCTATCTGCTGGCCGCCGTGGTGGTGGGTCTTCTCGCCGAGCGGGGTGCCGATCGCTCCGTCGGTCAATTGCTCGGCGCCATGACGCTCGGCCATCTCGTGATGTTCGTCGCCGGCTACGCCTGGTTGGCTCAGCTCATGGGAACCGAGACGGCCTGGACTGCCGGCGTCATGCCCTTCATCCTCGGCACCGTCGTGAAGACCCTGCTCGGGGCGCTGTTGGTGCCGTCGGTGTGGAACCTCGTCGGCAAGCGCGGCTGATGCACCGCCTGTGAGCTTGGACAGAGCTTCAGCTCACTAGCTTCGCGCCCATATCGTGATATCCGATCGCTTTAGCAAATTGCAGCGGTCGTTAGAACGGTGCTGAGGTGGCCTTCCCGAAGGCCTTCGTGGTTCAGGGCGGAAAGAAATCCGAAATCACCATCTCTCGGTAATTTCGACGGGCGTGGATCACACGCAGAACAAGCCCCTGACCTCGGTCGAAGATGACGATGAAAGGGTAGGGCGGGGTCGGGATAAATCGGATTCCGTCGCTGAGGCCTAACTCGGAACGGCCAGATCCAAGACCGACGCCGCGATCGAGCGTATCGAACAGCCGCTGAAATCGGCTGCGTACCCGGCGAGTGTGGTGTGCTCCGCCGTAAGTCAGAGTCCCTTCGAGGATCATCTCGATCTCATCGAGAGCCGTCTTGGTGAAGTTCACCGGAGCGGCGGAGCGGATCTAATCTGCGACTTCTCGTTCATCGCGAGCCCTGCTTCCTGCTCGCGGCAGGCTGCCTCGCTTTTCTTGAAAATATTGGCCAAGCGTGCCTGAGAGTCCGGATCAACACCTGTTCGGCTGAGCTCTTTGAGCTGTCGTACGAACAGGTCCTTGGCCTGCTCCTCCGTCAGAGGATTTTGAGTCATGACCCTATCCTTCATCGATGCATTCTGAAGATGCCATACTTCGCACGAGAAGTTACCGACCCGCTCGCAGGATCGGACTTATAGCCGCTCGGCACACCACTTGGCTCCTCAAGGACGTTCGCAGAGGCGCATCTTGTTGGAGCTTCGGCGACTGGAGCATAAGGCTAGCGGTCCTTGGATCAACTCTGCTGGCGAACTGAGATCGCACGCCTCCTGCTTCACTGAAAATTCCGTCCCTTGGGCATGACACGGCGGACGTCGCCGACGGCCAGGGGTAGAGGCGGCTCGAGCCTGGGCTCCGTCTTGCGGCGCGTGTCCTCCGCGAGCGGAAAGCCGATCCTCGCCCCGAGGGCCGCTCCCTGGCCACGCGCAGCCGCCGCGTAGGTCTGCGGACGCTTCACCTCGTCGGCCCGCGCCAGATCGGTCAGGGCCTCGCCGTCCTGCCCGAGCGCATTGAGCTCCGCGGAAAAGTCCTCCATCCGGTCCGCCACGAGATGGACCACCCCGCTCGCCTTCTGCACCACGCCCCGGACGCAGAGGAGCCGCGCCGCGATCACGGCCGAGCGATTGGTCTCGAAGACCTTGGGCCAGATGATGATATTGGCGGCGCCGGTCTCGTCCTCCAGCGTCAGGAACACCGTGCCATGGGCCGATCCCGGCCGTTGGCGCACCAGGACGAGGCCCGCCACGGCGGCGCGGCGCCCGTCGCCGACCTCGTCGAGGTCCGAGGCCCGCAGAATGCGCCGACGCGTGAGGCTGGCGCGCAGGAAGGCCAGGGGATGCGCCTTCAACGACAGGGTCAGCCGCCGGTAGTCCTCGACCACATGTTCGCCGAGGCGCAGCGGCGGCAGGGCGGCATCGGGTTCGCGATCTTCGGCTCCTTCGCGTGCGAAGAGCGGCAGGGCGTCCTTGTCGCCGACGCGGTCGAGCCCGCGCACCGCCCAGAGCGCATCGCGGCGGTCGAGCCCGATCGACCGGAAGGCGTCGGCCTCGGCCAGGATCTCCAGAACGGCCGGGCTGAGCTCGGCCCGGAGCCACAGGTCGCGGACGGAATCGTAACCATCGCCCCGGCGTTCGACGAGCCGTTCCATGTCGGCTTTGCGGAGGCCCTTGATCTGTCGCAGCCCGAGCCGGAGGGCTCTATCCCCCAAAATATCGTCGCGCATGTCGGCATGACGTGGGTGGATCCGGGTCCCGGTTCCGTCCTCCCGTGTGTTCAGCGGAACGAGATCGTGGTCCCAGCCGGACCAGTTGACGTCGACCTCGTGGATCGCCACGCCGTGGTCGCGCGCGTCGCGTACCAGTTGGGCGGGCGCGTAGAAGCCCATCGGCTGGGCGTTGAGCATGGCGCAGGCGAAGACGTCCGGATAACGGCATTTCATCCAGGCCGAGGCATAGACCAGCAGCGCGAAAGAGGCAGCGTGGCTTTCGGGAAAGCCATAGGTTCCGAACCCTTCGATCTGCCCGAAGCAGCGTTCGGCGAAATCGCGGGCATAGCCGCGCGCCACCATGCCCTCCACCATCTTGTCGTGCAGCGTGCCGATCGTGCCGACGCGCTTGAAGGTCGCCATGGCGCGCCGCAGCTTGTCGGCCTCGGTCGGGGTGAAGCCTCCCGCCACGATGGCGATCTTCATGGCCTGTTCCTGGAACAGCGGCACGCCCAAGGTCTTGCCCAGCACGGCTTCGAGCTCGGGTGAGGGATAAACGACCGGCTCGGATCCCTCGCGGCGGCGCAGATAGGGATGCACCATGTCGCCCTGGATGGGGCCGGGCCGGACGATCGCGACTTCGACGACGAGGTCGTAGAACTCCCGTGGGCGCAGCCGGGGCAGCATGGACATCTGCGCCCGGCTCTCGATCTGGAACACCCCGATCGTATCGGCGCGGCAGATCATATCGTAGACGGCGGATTCCTCCGAAGGGATCGACGCCAGCGTGTAGCGCTCGCCGTAATGCCGGGCGAGCAGGTCGAAGCCGCCGCGCAGCGCCGACAGCATGCCGAGCGCCAGCACGTCGATCTTGAGGATGCCCAGCGCGTCGAGGTCGTCCTTGTCCCATTCGACGGTGGTGCGGTCCGCCATGGCGGCATTGCCGACCGGCACCACCTCGTCGAGCCGCGATCGGGTGATGACGAAGCCGCCTGTGTGCTGCGACAGGTGGCGCGGGAAACCCGCCAGTTCCTCGGCCAGGCGCAGCACCATGGCGAGGCGGCGTTCCGACGGGTCGAGGCCGATGCGACGCGTCTCGGCCGGGTCGATCCCGTTCGACCAATAACCCCAGACCGTGCCGTTCAGCGCCGAGACCGTATCGTCCGACAGGCCGAAGGCGCGGCCGACCTCGAGGATGGCCGAGCGCGTGCGATAGGTGACGACGCTGGCGGCGAGGCCGGCACGCTCGCGCCCGTAGCGCCCGTAGATATATTGCATCACCTCTTCGCGCCGCTCGTGCTCGAAATCGACGTCGATGTCTGGAGGCTCGTTGCGGTCCTCCGAGATGAAGCGCTCGAACAGCAGGTCGTGCTTTGTCGGGTCCACCTCGGTGATGCCGAGCGCGAAGCACAGAACCGAATTCGCAGCGGATCCCCGGCCCTGGCAGAGGATCTTCCGGCCGCGCGCGAAGCTCACGATGTCATGGACGGTGAGGAAATAGGCCGCATATCCGAGCTTCCCCACGAGGGCGAGCTCATGCCCCAGCATGTCCCGCACATGGCGTTCGGCGCCGAGCGGGTAGCGTTCGGCGAGACCGGCTTCCGCCAGCGCGGCTAGAGCCTCCTGCTCGGTCGCATAGCCCTGCCTGAGCTCGTAGGGATAATCGTATCGCAACTGGTCCAGCGAGAAGGACAGGCCGTCGAGGAAGCGCAGGCTCTCCCCCACGGCTTCGGGCACCTCGGCGAAGATGCGGACCATTTCGTCGGCGGGCTTGAGATGCCGTTCCGCATTGGCGGCGAGGCGGCGGCCGGCCGTGTCCAGGGTCTTGTGCTCCCGGATGCAGGTCACGACATCGGCCAGCGCGCGCCGGTCGGGGTGATGCATGGTGACGTCGTTGGTGGCGAGAAGCCGGACGCCCGTCGACCGTGCCAAGGCGGCCCGTTCGGCGAGCCGCTGCCGCAGGCCCGGGCCGTAGAGATGCGTCGCGGCGAGCCACAGGGGGCCGGGGCCGGCATCCCGCAGGGCTTGGACGAGCGCGGTCCAATCGGGCGTCGCCGCCGGGGCCTCGTCCCCGGTGGCGCGATCGGTCAGGATCATCTGCAGGCCCTCGGCATGGTCGAGGAGGTCGGTCAGGGCGATGTCGCACTTGCCTTTGCCGGTGCGGCGGTTGCCGAGCGTGAGGAGCCGCGTCAGCCGGCCGTAGGCGGCGCGATCCACCGGATAGGCCAGGATGTCGGGCGTACCGTCCGAGAAGACGAGGCGAGTCCCGACGGCGAGGCGGAAGCCGTCCTCGACGGGAATGCGCTCCTTGACGAAACTATAGGCCCGCACGACGCCGGCCAGCGAGTTGCGGTCGGCGATACCGATCCCGGCATGGCCGATCGCATGCGCCTGCGCCACCAATTCCTCGGGATGCGAGGCGCCGCGCAGGAACGAGAAATTGGTGATGACGGCGAGATCGGCGAACCGGGTCATGGCATGCTCCGCTCATCCCCGCGCAGGTGGGGATCCAGCGCAGGGTGTCGGCCAAAGGCCGCCCGATGCACCCGAGCTGCCTGCTGATGGGTCTGGATGGGTGCAGCGCGCTTCTCCCTCCCCTGAAAGGGGAGGGTGTCGCCGCGAAGCGGTGACGGGTGGGGTGAGCAGCCACAGGCGAGTGGCGCTTCGCGCCACCTGACCCCATCCGGCCCGGCTACGCCGGGCCGCCTTCCCCTTGCAGGGAAAGGATGGCGGTCGCCCTCGCCGTGCAACTCCCTGAAATCTGTGAATCCGGTAGCCCGATGAGGAAGGAGACGGCCCGCGCCGCCGCCCTTGAGGGTGGTGGTTGGGGCAGGCGTCCCGATCATGCGAAGAGCCCGTGCAGATACCAGCGCGGCGCATCGGTCTCGCGGCCGAACAGGCCTTCGCGGTAGATCCAGAAGCGGCGGCCGTCGCGATCCTCGGCGCGAAAATAGTCACGCGTGAGCTCCGCTTCGCTGTTCCACCATTCGGGGGAGATCCGTTCCGGTCCTTCGATGGCGGCGACGACATGCATGACGCGGCGCCAGCGGAAGCGCACCGGCGGCCCGTCCGGCACGGACGCGATCGTCTCGATCGGCTCCGGCCTGTCGAACAGGCGGATGGGGCGGCAGGGCGAGACCTCCTCGACGCCCGTAGCCGGTCCGGTGGCGCGGGACAGCGGCAGCGGCACCACCGCGCATTCGGGGATGTGGGTGTCCTGCGCGACGAGTTTCACGACGCGCGTGAGGCCGAGACGCGCGCCGAGCCGATCGGCCAGATCGGCCATCGTGTCGACCGTCGCGGCCTCGATCCTGCGCGCGGGATCGTCGGCGCCGAGATCCTCCTGCCGGGCGTCGAGCGGCTCGGATTGGGTGACGGCGAGGCGGATCAGGTCGAAGCCGTAGCCGGTATCGAGCCCGTGCTCGCCGATGGCGGCGAGCTTCTCGTGGAACAGCGCCAGGAGCGCCTCGGGTTCGCGCGTCGGGCGGCTGGTGCCGAGGTGGAGATGTTTCACGACACCGTCGACCCGGAAGAAGCTCGCCGCGATGCGCCGTGCGCCCTGGCCGCGCCGGGCCAGCGAGGCGCAGAGATGACGGCAGAGCGGCAGGAGCGCGGCCTCGATCTGCTCGATCTCGGCGAGACCGCCGGCGAAGCGCCGCTCCGCAATGCACCGCGGGGCTTCGAACGTCGGCGTGATCGGGGTCTTGGCGCGTGCCATCAGGCCGTCGAGCCGCGCCAGGACCTCGGCGCCGAATCGCGCCGCGAGCGGCCCGCGGGACCGCGTCAGGAGATCGCCGATCCGCACGAGGCCGGCCCGGGCCAGGCCCGCCACGGTCTCGGGATCGATCCGCAGGGCCGCGACGGGCAGGGCCGCCAGCAGGAGCTCGAAACCGGGCTCGAGCGGGGTCGGGGCGATCGTCTCGGTGCCGAACCGCGCCAGGGCCCAGGCGGCTTCCGGCGTCGACGCGACCGCCGAACGGGCCGTGAGACCCTGGCGCCCGAGGCCGGCCCGGACGGCCTCGACGAGGCCCGTTTCTCCGCCGAAGAGATGGGCGGCGCCACCGATGTCGAGCACCGCCCCATCCCGCCCATCGGGCGCCGACAGCGGCGTGAAGCGCCGGCACCAATCGACGACGGCCGCCATCAGGGCCGCATCGGCGTCGGGATCGGCCTCAGCTACCAGCACGGTCGGGCAGAGCGCCCGCGCATCGGCCAGCGCCAGGCCGGGGCGGAGGCCGCGCGACGCCGCCAGGGCGTCGACCGCCATCAGCCGCTGGGCTCCCTTCACCTTGGCGACCGTAACCAGGGGCTCATCCGGCGCTGGCCTGCCCGATGGCGCGCCCGGCAATCGACCGACGCGCCGGAGCCGATCGGTCGGCAACAGCGGCATGAACACCGACAGGTAGCGGGTGGGCATCGAAGCACTTCCGATCAGGGTTCCAGACGATGGGGTAGCTCCGCTCGCGGTCGACATCGCCGCCGCCGCCGAGGCGAAGCTTGAGAAGCCGGACCGCCACCGCGGCGGGTCCTGGGATGGGCATGCGGCTGCCGGCAGAGGAGAGCCGGGGACTGGGACAGGCCGCGACCGCGAAGCGTGTCTCGGCCGCGCTCGACAGCGCGGCCCCGCCGCCCGAGAGGCCGGCATGGAGCAGGATGGCGGTGCCACGCCCGCTCTGGGCCGCCAGCAGCAGCCGCCGCGACGGTGCGAGCCCGTAATGTTTGGCGCCCCAGAGTTCCGCCAGAACCGCCGGAGCGCCGAGCCGGAGCGCCTCCTCGAGGGCCCAGAGGGTGGCTTTGGCGTCTCCGGTGCGGACCAGGATCAGCCGGTCGTGGTCGATCCCGTGGGCCGCGAGGCCCGGGCGATAAGGCGCCCCGGTCTCGGAGGCCGCATGATCCTCGACGATCCAGACCAAGGGCGCCTGGCCGGCGCAGCGGCCCGCCACCGACAGGGCAAAACCTGCCGCTGCGGCAGCATCCGACGCCTCCGGCGCCACGACCTCATGCAGCGCGCCTCGTCTCAGCCCTCCCGCCAGGGCGGCATCGAGCGGCAGGGTGCCATTGCCCAGGCTGACCAGGGCAACGTCATGGCTGCGCCGCCGACGGGATGCGCCGAAGCGATCGCCCTCGATCCGGGCCACGGCATCGCGCAACTGGGCGACATCGGGAGAAAAACGCTGGTGGGGCACCGCTCGGCCTCGTGAACGCGACAACGGGACTCACCCAGAGCCTCTCCCGATCACCGGGCGAAGCTCTCACATGTTCCTGTTTTGTTCTTGATAGATTCCGACTCGGAGAACGGGAGTCAAGCGGGATCCGAATCACCGCGGGTTGAGGTTCGCCGGTCGGGCAGGGGCTTTGTCGAGATCGAACAGGTTGTGGGCGAGCGACTTATCCACAGCGGATCAATCGGTAAACAACTCCGAGCCGCGTTGATGGCGGCACAGCCATGCGGTTTCCGCAGTGCCCAACCGTTCTGTTGCGGGGCAAGAGGGGCCGTATCGCGGTGCATCAAAGGCCCGTCGAGACCCATTTCGGCCGATCCGGTCGGCCACCCGCCTCCAGACAGAAGCGAGACCCCATGACGGAGGCCACGATCGACCGTGTCGACCTGGTCCGGGCCGAACCGCGCCAGGATGGACGCAAGACGGCGCTGATCGAATTCGCCCTCGCGGTCGGCGGCTTTGCCATCGGCACGGGTGAATTCGCCACGATGGGGCTCCTGCCCGACATGGCCCGAAGCCTCGGCGTCACCGAACCCGAAGCCGGCCACGTCATCAGCGCCTATGCGCTCGGCGTCGTGGTGGGATCGCCCATCATCGCGGTGCTGGCCGCCAAACTGTCGCGGCGCGTCCTGCTGCTCGGCCTGATGGGCCTCTTCACCATGGGCAATCTGGCGAGCGCCCTGGCGCCGGCCTATCCGTCGCTCCTGGCGATCCGCTTCCTCAGCGGCATGCCGCATGGCGCCTATTTCGGCGTCGCTTCGCTGGTGGCGGCTTCGCTGGCGCCGCCCGGCGGCCGGGCCCGGGCGGTCGGCCGCATCATGCTGGGCCTGACCATCTCCACCCTGGTGGGAACGCCCGCCGCCACATGGCTCGGTCAGGGCCTGGGCTGGCGCATGACCTTCGCCGGGGTCGGCTGCATCGGTGCTCTCACGGTGCTGCTGCTCGCCCTCTTCATGCCCGCCGCCCGGGCCAAGGCATCGAGCCCGCTCGTCGAACTCGGGGCGCTACGCCGACCTCAGGTGTGGCTGACGCTCGGCATCGCGGCGGGCGGCTGCGGCGGCACCTTCGCCATCTACACCTATGTGGCTTCCACCCTCACGCAGGTGTCGGGCATGCCGGCCGTGATGGTGCCGGTGGTGCTCTGCCTTTTCGGCGCCGGCATGGTGCTGGGAAATGTCGTCGGCCCGAAGCTGGCTGACCGGTCGCTGATGGGATCGATCGGATGGGTGCTGGCCTGGGACGCCGTTGTAGGGGCGCTCTTCGTCGTGACGGCCCACAATGCCTGGACGGCGTCCGTCACGGTGTTCCTGATCGGCTGCGGCTTTGCCATCCTGCCGGGCCTGCAGACGCGGCTGATGGATGTCGCCGCCGATGCCCAGACCCTGGCGGCTGCCATGAACCATTCCGCCTTCAACATCGCCAACGCGCTCGGCGCCTGGCTCGGCGGAGTGACGATCGCGGCAGGCTACGGTTTCACGTCGACGGGCTGGGTCGCCTCGGCCTTGTCGATCTGCGGGCTGGCGATCTTCGCCGTGTCGCTGGCGCTGGAGCGGCGCCGACCTGCGGCGGTCGCGGCGTAAGCAGAACTCGTCGGTCTGCTTACGCTTCGGCGTTTTAGACCACGATGGTGGCGGGCTTCGGCTCGCTGCCGTGCCGGGCTTCGAGCACCACGATCCGGCGGCGAAGCTCCTCGTTCTCCTCGCGGGCCAGGGCCGCCATATCGCGCACGGCCTCGAACTCCTCGCGCGTCACCACATTCATGCCGCTGAGGATCCGCTCCACCTGGGTGCGGACAGCC
The DNA here is from genome assembly GCA_043758995.1 of Lichenibacterium sp. Lineage (GTDB taxonomy): Bacteria > Pseudomonadota > Alphaproteobacteria > Rhizobiales > Beijerinckiaceae > Lichenihabitans. The sequence continues at coordinate 11,344 of JAYVMK010000123.1, forward strand.
GTCTCGGCCTCGCGCTTCACGCCATTGGCGACACCGGCCGCATTGGTCATCAGGCTGGCGAAGTCGTCGAAGATACGGCCGCGGGTCTGGGGCATGGCGAGACTCCTTGTGGTGGGATCAGATCCTCGACATGGATCCGCTTCAGCTCTGCCGCAAGGCCGATGGCTCTATTCGTCTTCGCCGAAACGATTGGCCACCAGGGCGGCAAGCGCCTCGATGGCGGCGGCGGCATCGGGGCCGGTGGCCGAGACCGTGATGGTCGTGCCGCGGCCAGCGCCGAGCGTCAGGATACCCATGATCGATTCGCCGCCGACGGTCTCGCCGCCGCGCGTCACCGTCACCTCGGCCTTGAAGCCCTCGACGCATTGCACGAATTTGGCCGTGGCGCGGGCATGAAGGCCCTTGCGATTGACGATGGGAAGGTCGCGCGTGACGGCCACGCCATGTGCGAGTTCCGAGCCGTCGTCCAAGGAGTCATTTCCCATTGAGCACGCGGCTCGCGATGTTGATGTATTTGCGACCGGCTTCCTGAGCCTGGGTCACGGCGAGTTCCAGGCTCGACACGTCGCGCACCGAGGCGAGCTTGATGAGCATCGGAAGATTGATGCCGGCCACGACCTCGACCTTGGTCCGGTCCATGACGGAAATGGCGAGATTGGACGGTGTGCCGCCGAACATGTCGGTCAGCAGGACGACGCCGCTACCCGAATCGACGCTGGCCACCGCGGCGACGATATCCTGACGCCGTTGCTCCATATCGTCTTCGGGACCGATCGTGATGGTCTCGATCGCCCTTTGCGGCCCCACGACATGTTCCAGCGCTGCACGGAATTCCGTCGCGAGGTGGCCGTGGGTCACGAGCACCATACCGATCATTGCAAGCTACCGTTCATGCCCTTGCCGGAAAAACGCCTGCCCGACCGCTCTGCCGCCTCGGCGCTATCTTGTGCATCGCGGCAGCCTTGGCAAGTGAAATAGGGCATCTTCAAGCCGACCGCACCCGGCACGCCAGATCTGCTGAAATCAGCGCCACGGCATCGGGCGTCGCGGCCTCGCGTCCGATAGCGAGTCGGGGCAGGGTGACGCCATGGACGGTGCAGCGCCGGGCCTCAGGGTCGGGCAGGCGCTCCGGCCAGCCGTCCACGAGATCGACCACGAGGGCCAGGACGCAAGCGGGCTCATGGTCCACGGGTTCGATCCCCAGACCACGGCGTTCGATGAGCCCGGCCACGGCCGGGTGGGGGCGCGCCACCAAGCGGTCGCCGTGCCGCACTAAGAGGGTCCTGTCGTCGGCAACGAGGGCAGCGAATCCACCCGCCCGCCGCCGATCCGCCACGACCGCCAGAGCGAGCCGCGTCTTGCCGGAGCCGGCCGGTCCTCGGATAAGAACGCCGGCCTCCCCGGCCACAAGTGTCGTCGCGTGCAGGTTCAGCGTGTCGCCGGGCCCCTGCGTCACGCGTTCTGGAGCCGCGTTGCCGGCAGCCAGACGACGAAACGCGCGCCCAAGATGCGTGGCTCTTCGGCTTCCTCGTCCACGGCGGATTCGGTGCGGTTGGAGGCCCAGATGCGACCGCCATGCGCCTCGATGATCTGCCGCGAGATCGACAGGCCCAGCCCCGAATTCTGGCCGAAGCCCTGATTGGGTCGGTCGGTGTAGAAACGCTCGAAAACGCGCTCGAAAGCATGGGCCGGAATGCCCGGGCCGTCGTCCTCGACGACGATTTCGACGCCCTCGTTGCCGTCATCCTCGTCGAGTTGGGCCGGGCGGACGGAGACGCGCACGACACCATCCTCGCACGAGAAGGAGCGGGCATTGTCGAGGAGGTTGTTGACCACCTGTCCGAGCCGAGAATCATGCCCCATCACGCGATAGCCCGGACCCTCCTGGCCGGGCGGGGGCAGGGCGACGGTGAGATCGAACCGCACGCCGTCGTCGCGATCGACCTCGGAGGCGACCGAAACGACAGTCCGCACGAGGCTCGCCACGTCGAGCCCAGCCGTACGATTGCGGGCCAGTTCGGCATCGAGGCGCGACGCATCCGAGATGTCGCTGATCAGCCGGTCGAGCCGGCGAATGTCGTGCTGGATGATGGCGGTAAGCCGTTCGCGGGACTCCTCCGCCTTGATCCGTGGCAACGTCTCGACGGCGCTGCGCAACGATGTCAGCGGGTTCTTCAACTCGTGGGCGACGTCGGCGGCGAAGCTTTCGGTCGCTTCCATGCGGGAATAGAGTGCCTTGGTCATGTCGCGCAGGGCGCGCGACAGATGGCCGATCTCATCGGCGCGGGTCGTGAGGTCGGGGATCTCCTCACGCGAATCGACGCCCCGCCGCACGCGCTCGGCGGCCTCGGCCAAGCGTCGGATGGGCCCCGCAATCGTGTTGGCGAGGAACAGCGACAGGACGAACATCACCACGGCGGCGACCAGGAATACCCGGAACAAGGCCCAACGGTCGGAGGCGATGATCTTGTCGATGTCACCGGGCTGGGTCGACAGCAGCAAAGCGCCTCGCGTTACCTTGTCGGTGCGGACCGGAACCGCCATCGACACGATGGTCTGGCCTTTGGCGTTGACCCGGACGATCCACCGCGTCTGACCCGTCAAGGCATCGGAGACCTCGGGCAACTCCCCTTCGCCGACGCTGTGGGGATCGTCCACGGGCGGGGCGGCGGGCCTCGCGAACCGCCGCTTGAGATCGCTCCAGACCCTCTCGAACGCCGATTGCTCGGGTGGCGCCGCGGAAGGGCTGCCACGACGGTCGGTGCCGGTTGGCAGTGCCATGTCGCGCGTGTCGACGACCCGCACGCCTGCGCTGTCGTAAATGCGGGCCCGCGTGCCGGTCGGGGAGACGAGGCGTTTCAGCACCGGCCCGATACGGCTGGGGTCGATGGAAAACTCGAAGGCCGAAGCGCCTTCGTCGACCGGCGCTGCCGGAGCCTGTCCAGGCGTCGCCTGCAGCAGCTTCTCGGGATCGACGGTGAGGGATGTGTCGTCGGCGCTGGCCGAAGCACCGATGGCTGCGGCTATGATCTCGCCCTGCGTCTGCAGGCTCTGCACGCGGGCGTCGATCAGACCCTCGCGGAACTGGTTGATGTAGAGGAACAGCACCAGAAGGGCGAC
>JAYVMK010000124.1:0-9450 GCA_043758995.1 Lichenibacterium sp.
CCACCACGACGCCGCCCATGAACTGGCCGATGTCGATTCCGATCATGGCGACGATGGGCAGCAGGGCGTTGGGCAGGGCATGCCGGAGGATGACGCGGCGGAGCGACAGGCCCTTGGCGCGCGCCGTGCGGATGTAATCCTGGTTCAGCACGTCGATCATGGTCGAGCGCACCATGCGGGCGTACCAGCCGGCACCCAGGAGGCCGAGCGTCAGCGCCGGCAACACCACATGGGCGGGCGTGCCGAAGCCGCTCATGGGAAACCAGCCGAGCGTGGCGGCAAAGACGTAGAGCAGCAGCAGCGCCACGACGAATTGCGGCGCCGAGACGCCCACGAAGGCCAGCGTCATGACGGCGCGATCGGCGAAACCATTGCGCCGGATCGCCGCCAGCGTGCCGAAGAGAAGGCCGAGCGTGACCTCGACCACGATGCCGGCCAGCATGAGCACCAGCGTGGCCGGAATGCGCGCCACGATCAGGCTCGCGACCTCGCTGCGCTGAATGTAGGAACGCCCGAGATTGCCTTGCAGCAGGCCGACGAGATAGCGCCAGAACTGCTCGGGCAGGGGCAGATCGAGCCCGAGCTGGTGGCGCACGTTGGCGATCATCTGGGCGTTGGCGCTGCGCCCGGCGACCAGCGCCGCCGGGTCGGCCGGCAGGCCGTGCAACAGCAGGAAGGTGACGAGCGCCACACCGAAGAGAATGGCCAGGGCTTGGCCGAGACGCCGCGACAGGACGCGCAGCATCAGCCCCGTCCCCGCTGCGTCGGGTCGAGATGGTCGCGCAGGGCATCGCCGAGAAGATTGAAGGACAGCGCCGTCAGCAGGATGATGGCGCCCGGGATGAAGACGAGCCAGGGCGCGGCCTGGAAGTAGCTCTGGCTTTCGAAGATGATATTGCCCCAGGAGGGCTGCGGCGGCTGTACTCCGACGCCGAGGAAGCTCAGCGTCGCTTCGAGGAGCACGGTCGTGGCGATGCCGAGCGTGCCCCAGACGATGGCGGTCGGCACGAGATGCGGGGCGATGTGGCGGACCAGGATGCGGGTGTGGCCGGCGCCGAGCGAGCGCTCCGCCAAGATGAAGTCGCGTTCGGCGAGACCGCGCGTCTCCGTATAGACGATCCGCGCCACCTGCACCCAGTTCACCAGGGCAATGACCATCGCCACGATCCACAGGCTTGGGTGGAGCAGCGCCGCCAACACGATGGCGAGGAGCAGGGCCGGAAAGGCCATCATGAGATCGGTGAAGCGCATCAGCGCGGTGCCGAGCCAACCGCCCTGGTAACCACCCACGATGCCGACCGCCATGCCGATCGCCACCGCCACGCCATTGGCCACGAGGCCGATGACGAGCGACGTCCGGGCGCCGAACAGCAGGCGGGACAGGAGGTCGCGGCCCAGCGTGTCGGTGCCGAGCCAGTAGACCGGCCCCGGCGGCAGCGGGCCACCGTCGAGCGTCAGCCCGTCGAAAGGCTGGTCGTCGGGCGAGAAGGGCGCCAGCCAGGGCGCCGCCACGGCGCCCACGACGACCAGGAGGATGATGACCACCGCCACGATCGTCGAGGGCTGACGGGCGAGGTCGCCGAGGAGGCGCTTCATGCGGCCTTCCCGGGCGTATCGGCCAGCAGCAGGGCCGCGGCCACCCGTCGCTGCGGGCCCATGCGCTTCTGCAGCCCGGCATTGTCCGGTGCGGCGGCGTGACGGGCGCAGTCGAGCCTCATGGACGGTCCTCAGTGCAGGGCTTCGTCGAGAGCGGCGACGAGGCGGTCCACTTCCTCCAGCGTGTTGTAGTGCACCATGGAGACCCGCACGATGCCACTGCTTTCGGCGAGCCCCAGCCGCTCGACGAGACGGCGCGAATGAAAGTCGCCGAAGCGGATCCCGAGCCCGTGCGGATCCACCGCACCGACGATGGCGGCGCTATCGCGTCCTTCCGCCTTGAAGCTGATCGTCGGCACGCGATCCGGCCCCGCCAGCCGCCGCCCGATGATTCGGACGTCGTTGCGCGAACCGAGATAGTCGAGCAGCCGGGCCCCGATGGCGGTTTCCTGCGCGGTGATGTCGTCGAAGGCGCGCACGATCGCGGCGCGGTCGCCCGTGCCGCCGCCGAGTTCGTCGAGGTAGTCGACGATGCCGGCCGAGCCCCAGGCGAGCTCGTAATTGGTGTTGCCGGGCTCGAGCTTCGCCGGCACTTTCTCGCGGCCGTAGAAGTAGTGATAGAGGCCGTCGAGCTCCAACAGCTTGTCGTATTTGCCATAGAGCACGGCGAAATGCGGCCCGTAGGTCTTGTAGAAGCTGAAGACGTAGTAATCGACGTCGAGGGCCTGCACGTCGACGGCGCGGTGCGGCGCATAGGCGACGGCATCGACGGCGATCTCGGCGCCGCGCGCATGGACGCGGCGGGCGATCTCGGCCACCGGGTTCACGGTGCCGAGGATGTTCGAGCAATGGGTTACGGCCACGAGGCGGGTGCGCTCGGTCATCAGCGCGTCGAGTTCGTCGAGCGACACGTCGAACGTGTCGGGATCGAGCCCCCAGGTGCGGATGACGATGCCGCGCTTCTCCAGCGATCGCCATGGCCCGATGTTGGACTCATGGTCGAAGTCGGTGACGATGATCTCGTCGCCGGGCTTGAGCCGGCTTTCCATCGCACGGGCCAGGAACTGGAACAGGACGGTCGTCGATGGGCCGAGCACGATTTCCTCGGGCCGCCCGGCGTTGAGCAGGAGCGCGATGCGGGCGCGCGCCTCGGCCAGACGCTCCACGGCGCGGCGCGACTGCGGATAGGAGGCTCCGGTCTGCACGCTGGTGGTGAGGAGATAGTCCCGCACCCGGTCGGCGACGCGGCCCAGCACCAGCGAGCCTCCGGCATTGTCGAGATAGCCGAAGCCGTCGGCGAGGGCCGGGAACTGGCGGCGGACGTGGTCGATGTCGAGCGGCATGGGGATCTCGGGGCTGGATCAGGTCGCGATGAAGAGAGGGGAGGCGAGGCGATGTTCGACGGTGTCGCCACCGTCGCGGCGCTCGAAGGCGAGCATCAGCATGTCGCCGCCCGCGTCGAGGGCGATCATCGGGGCGTGCCACTGGCCGACCCCGTAGCGCAGCGCCGTGCCGCGGCGGCCGAGGAAGGCACGGGCGCCCGCCGGGTCGGGCAGCCCATCGCGGTCGGAGGGCGCCACCACGACGAGGAAATGCTCGACGGTCAGCGCCGCGAAGCTCTGCTCCGAGCGTGGATGGCGCTCGAAGAGCTCGACGGCGAGCGGCAGGATCTGCGGCGCGAGACGGAAGATCGCGAGGGCCGCCGTCGCCTCGCCGTCCCGGCCCTCGGGAGCGTCGACGTCCGTGCGCCAGGCCGTGCCGGCGTTCACGGCGCGGGCCTCGGCCGGATCGTGGACCAGCAGGGTGCCGAAAGGCGCGAAAGCGTCGACCGTCAGCGGCGTCGGGCGGAGGTGCAAGCGGGACAGGTCTCCGGAGGGCATCATCGGACGCGACGCCTGAGGCGGCCTTCGTAGAGGCCGACGAAGCGAACGCAGGGCAGGAGAAGGACGATATAGATGGCGGCGGCGCCGATCAGCGGCGTCGGGTTGGCGGCGAGAGCCTGAGCCTGGGTCGCCTGTTTCAGGAGATCCGGCATGGCCACGACCGAGGCCAGGGCGGTGTCCTTGAACACGTTGATGGCGTTGGAGGTCAAAGGCGGGATGACGAGCCGCAACGCCTGAGGCAAGACGATGCGCACCATGCGCCGGATCGGCCCCATGCCGACGGCGCGCGCCGCCTCGATCTGCCCATTCGGAACGGCTTCGATACCGGCCCGCAGGATCTCGGCCGAATAGGCGGCCGAGACGAGGCTCAGGGCCGCGGTGGCCGAGGCGAAGGGCGACAGGCGCAGCCCGACGAAGGGCAGCGCGTAGTAGATGACGATCAACAGCACCAGCACCGGGATGGCGCGGAACACGTCGATATAGGCCACGGCGAGGAGCCGCGCCGGTGCGACCCCGTGCAGCCGCAGCAGCACAAGGGGCAGCCCGCCGCAGAGCCCGAGGGCCACGGCGGCGGCACCGAGCCCCACCGTGATCCAGAGCCCGGTGAGGAGCATCGGCAGCGCGTCCCGGAACACGCCCCAGTTCAGGAAAGTGTCGAAGACCGACACGGAGCACCCTCAACCCTGCATCAGGGCTTCGGGATCTCGGCCTTCATCACGCTGCTGGTGGTGGCCTCGGGCGCGACGCCGAACCACTTCTCGTGCAGCTTGGCGATGAAACCCTCGCCCTTCAGCGTCGTCAGGATCGCGTCGACCTTGCCGACGAGCGGGCTGTCCTTGGCGAACATCACCGAATATTTCTCGCCGGTGGGAATACGCTGCACCACCTTAAAGGCCGGCTTGTCCTTGACGTAATATTGCAGGGCCGGGATGTCGCTGATGTAGCCGTCGATGCGGCCGGCCGCGAGATCGAGCATGGCAGGCGCCAGCCCCTCGTAGCGGCGGATGTCGGCGATCTTGTCCTCGGCCTGATGCTGGGTCGCGTAGATGTCGCCGGTCGAACCCGTGTCGACACCCACCGACTTGCCCGCCAGACCCTTGAGGTCGGCGATGCCGGACTTGGCCATGACGGTGAGCGACTGGTCGCTGTCGTAATAGGGCTGGGCGAAGGACACGCTGCCGAGCCGCTTCGGCGTGATGGTGATGGAGGAGACTGCGGCGTCGATCTGGCCCGATTGCACGGCGGCGAAGAGGCCCGTGAAGGGGATGTTGACGAAGCTGACCTCGTCGCCGAGGCGCTTGCCCACTTCCTTCATCAGGTCGATCTCGAAGCCGACCGTCTCGCCCTTGGCATCCTGGAACTCCCAGGGCAGGTTTCCGATATTGGCGCCGACCTTCAAAGTGCCGGCGGCCTGGGCTGCGGGAAGGCCGAAGGCGAGGCCGGCTGTGCCGAGGGCGAGCGTGAGGGCGAGGCGACGCGTGACGGAACCGGGAGCGAAGCGCATGGGCAATCTCCTGAGCGGTCGGTGTCTCGCAACGATATCGCGAAATCGGCCTGACCGGTTTGACCGATCGCAAGGTGCATGGGATCCTGATCCGAGGCAAGCCGCCAGGGACGTCGGGACCGCGGGGATGATGGGCAGCGAAGCGGAGATTTTGAGCGTGATGCTCGATGCGACGGCAGGTGGTGGCCTCGAAGGGCGTCGCCGGTGAACTGGGCGCCTCTCGCCGAGTTGGAACCGGGCGAACGCGTGCCGGTGTCGCGCGGCGTCGCCGACCGGCTGCAGGCGCTGATTCTACAGGGCGGACTCGCGGCCGGCGACCGTCTGCCGTCGCAGCGCGACCTCGCGGCGCGGCTCGGCGTCAGCCGCCCCAGCCTGCGCGAGGCCATGTCGGCGCTCGAGACGATGGGCCTCGTGGTGGTGCGGGTCGGCAGCGGCGTCTATGTGGCGCCCCCGGCCCTGCGCGCCCCGCCCTGGCGCTTCGCCGACCGATGCAGCCCGCGCGACGTCTACGAGGCCCGCTGGGGGCTCGAAGGCTACGCGGCGCGTCTCGCCGCGGCGCGGATCGACCGGACGGGTTCCGCGCGACTCGAGGCCTCGGTCGACGCCATGGCGGCGGCCCTGAAGCGCGGTGACGTGCCCGCCATGGCGGCGGCCGACGCAGGCTTCCACGACCTCGTAGTGGAGCTGGCCGCCAATCCGGTTCTGATCGGCATGGTCGGCCCGATGCGCGACATGATGGTGGAAAGCCAGCGATTGCCGATGGCGCGCCGCGATCGGCTCGCCGAAACGCTCACCGAACACCGCGCCATCGCGGCTCGGCTGTCGGCAGGGGACGCCGATGGCGCGGAACGTGCCATGCAGGTGCATATCAGGGCGACGGCGGACCGGTATGGGGTGGCGATCGATTGATGCCCTTGGCTTATGCCGGCATCCCCGGACCAATTCCGAGGGCGAGTCTCTGCAAAAACGACCTCATTCTCGAGAGGAACAGGTCTGAGCGTTCCTCCTCGTGGTCCATCTCGGCGGAGATGTCGGCGCTGATCGCCGCCTGTCCGCGTCGCGCCAACTCCTCCAACGCCGCCGTCAGGCTCGGCTGCTCGGCGATGGCGGCCGTGATGGCCGGCTTGTCCAGGCGAAAGACCTTGACGGGCGTGAGGGCCGTCGCCCTGGCCGCGTAGGGCGAGCCGGTGATGAGCCCGATGGCGCCGATGGTTGTGCCGGGGCTCACGCGGAAGGTGCGCTCGGTGCCGTTCGGATCGCGACGCAGGATGCCGACCGTGCCGGAGGCCACGATGTAGAGCGCCTCGGCGAGGTCGCCCTGGTCGAACAGATCCTCGCCCGGAATGAGGTAGTGGGTCTCCATGGCGCTCGCGAGGCGTTCCCGCTCCGTCTCGGCCAGCATGCCGAACATGTCCGATCGCTCGAGCAGGTCGACGGCCGTCGGGACCGCGAGGCGTGGAACCTCCGCCAATCCATCGACGGCTAGCGGGATCGCGGCATGGAAGAGATGGCGCTGAACCAGGGCCAGGACTTCGGTGCGCGCCGGATCGAGAAACTCCCCGCCCTGGACCGAGAAGGCGATCTCGTAAGTGGCACCGTCGCCGCGCAGGCCCGTCTGGGTGATGGCGGGTGGCGGATCGACCAGAGGCAGCCGACAGGCCTGCAGGGCCGCCTCCAGCGCCGCCATGCAACGATCGGGCATGACGCGGGGATCGAGCCGAACCTCGATACTGGTGCGGCGCACCGGCGCGGGAAGGCTGTGGTTGACCAAGCGCGACTTGGCCATGACGCTGTTGGGCACGACCGCGAGATCGCCCTTCACCGTCGCGATCAGGGTCGAGCGCCAGTTCACCTCGCGGACGCGGCCCTGGACGCCGCCCTCGACGGTGAGGAAGTCGCCCGCCCGGTAGGGCCGCTCGATGTCGATGGCGATGCCCGAGAAGACGTCGGAGAGCGTGCTCTGCAGGGCGAGGCCGATCACGACCGCGATGACGCCCGATGTGGCGATGAGCCCTCCCACCGGGACGGCGAAGACGACATCGACCACCGCCAGCGCGGTCGCGAGATAGATGGCGGCCCCGACGAGGTCGGAGAGGATCTGCGTCTCGCGCGAGCGGTTCTGCAGCAGCAGCAGGAGGCGCGCGACGCCGGCCACGCTGCGGGCCGCCACGACCCACCAGCCGGCCTCGACGGCCTGCTGCCATACCCTTTCCCACGATCCGTCGGCGCGGATCTCCGGCCGCAGGGGCGAGCCGAAGATGCGCTGGACCAGGAGGGTCAGCAGGATCAGCACCGTCACGCGCCACAACGCGCGCGTCCAGACCGGCCAGCCCGGAAAGAGCATGGGCGTCACGACGCCGCCGCACAGGACCAAGGTGGCGAGGCCGAGCAACTCCTCCGCAGTCATCGCTATCGTCATGGGGCCTGGGTCAGTTCGGAAGCTCTGGGAAGAGCTTGGGGACCAAGTCGACGGCAAAGTCCATGAAGGACTGCAGGGTCTTCGATGGTCTGCGGGTGGCCGGATGGACGAGGCAGAGGTCGAAGACAGGCAGCGTCCAGCGCGGCAGGACCTCGACCAGCCTCCCGTCGCGCATGAGGTCCGGCTGTACCACGGGAGGCAGGTCGCCGATGCCGCCGCCCGCCAGCATGATCGAGGTCAGTCCCGCATAATCGCTGATCGCGAAATGAGGACGAAAGCGCAGCAGTTCGCTGCCGGAGCCGTCGACCTCCGTCAGGGTCCAGGTGCTTTCGACGCCGGGAAACGCGTAGGCCAGCAGCGGGTGGTCGAGCAGGTCGCGTGGCACAAGAGGCGGCGGCACGGCGCGGAGATAGTCGGGGCTGGCGACGAGCTGGTGACGGTAGGACATCAGCTTCCGTCGGCCGGGTTCGCGCTGACGCTGCGGGCCGATCTTGACCTGCAGGTCGATGTCGTTCGGGAAATCGTCGGCGATCCGGCCGGAGACGAAGACCTTCACGTCGATCTCCGGACAGGCGCGGCGGAAGGCGCCGACGAGGGGCGCCAGCAACGTGTCGGAGATGCTGGGCGGCGCCGAGAGCCGGATCGTCTCGGGCGCGTCGGCCCGACGGCTCGCCTTCCAGCGATCGAGAGAGGCGGCGACCTCGACCAGGGACCGAACGTCCCGCATGATCTGGGCTCCTTCGGCGGTCAGGCGAAGGCTGCGGGTCGAGCGCACCAAGAGGCGCGCGCCGAGTTCCCCTTCGAGGTCGGCCACGCGCCGGCTGACCGTCGAGACCGGCATGACGAGCCTGCGAGCCGCTTCCGTAAAGCTTTCCGCCTCCACGACCTTGGCGAAGATCATGAGGGCATTCAGATCCGTCATCGGCGTTCCATTTTCGAGAAAGCTTTTCTCATTCTCACTGGCTAGTGGCGCGGCTAAGATCCTCGTAATTTCCGGGTGTTGGGCCCGAAGGAGCGAGCCTGTTTTGTGGTTATGCCTCGCTTTTCCATGCCTCTTCTTGGCGTGACCCAGATCGGAACGCCAGCTTGCTGGGCCCACGAAAGCAAACATCCAAGACCATTGTGACGGAAACGGAGGCCAGCACCATGGGGCAGGACGAGATCGCGATTCGACAGACGCTGGCCACCTATAATGCCGCATTGAATGGTGGGAAGGCCAGCGCCGTCCTTCCGCTCTACACGTCCGACGGCATCTGCATGGCACCGTTCAGCTCGTCGAGCATCGGGCAGGCTGCACTGGAACAGGCCTACGAAGGCTTCTTTCGGGAGATGACGTTCGACGTCCGCTTCGACATCGCCGAAGTCGCCGTCGTGGCGCCAAACTGGGCCTTTGCCCGCACGAGCTCCGCCGGGACGACGCTGCATCACTCCACCGGCAAGAGCGTCTCGGAAGCCAACCAGGAGCTTTTCGTCATGCGGAAGGGCGACGACGGGTCGTGGCGCATCGCCCGCTACAGCTTTTCGCCGACCAACCCGCCCGGACAGTAATCCGGCCAACCGCATGCCGCTAATCAAGGAGAACCGACGACCATGCGAACGCTCGCAGCCCTAGTGCTTCTGTCTTGCTGCTTCGCCACCAGCCCTGCTGGCGCCGAGGGCCAGGCCTTGTCGGCCAATGGCGGCTCATCGGGGTCGGAACCGGCTGCTATAGGGGCGGGGAACAAGTCGCCTGATGCGAAGACGCCTCCGGCGCCGACGAGCAACATGCCGATATTGCCGAACGCGGCTGGCAAACTGCCCGTGAACGGTGCTGCCGACCCGTCGAACACATGAAGCTTCGGCCTCGGCGGCCTGACACTCGAGGCGGGCGTGGAGATGTGTTGCTGACCGTTTCGAGGCGATGGCGGGCTTGATGATGGCTTGGCCGGGCGATCCCTGCTCACGGCGCTGATCTTCCACGCCGCCGGGCGGGCCAGAATCAGACGATCAATCGCTTCAAGACCCTCACCGTGGCGAAGGTCTCCCGATCCCCTCCGCCCGCGGTGCGC
>JAYVMK010000125.1:0-7010 GCA_043758995.1 Lichenibacterium sp.
GCTCGGTGACTTGGTTCAGCATTTCGTCCACGGTGGCGCCGGGCCAGTTCTGAACGATGACCATAGTCTTGATGGTGAAGGGCGGATCCTCCTCACGACCGAGGCCCTTGTAGGCCATGAAGCCGGCCAGCACCGACACAAGCATCAGGAACCACACGAACGACCGATGTTCGAGGGCCCATTCCGACAAGTTGAAGGACTTCAAGGTCTGGCCTCAGTTTTCGAGGATTTTGACGGCCTGGCCGTCGGACACGGAATGGACCCCGGCGGTCAGCACACGGTCGCCGGCCGCGAGCCCTGACAACACCGCGACTCTGTCGCCTCCACTCGTGCCGAGCGAGACGGCCCGTAGGCTGAGCTTGCCGTCCTGGCCGACGAGCCAGACCGAGGGCTTGCCGTCCTTCTCTAGAATGGCGGTGGTTGGTATTTCGATAGTCGACGACGCGGGCTCGCCAACCGCTGTCATAACCACGGTGCCGAGCCGGAACGCCTCCCCGGCGTCATCGAGCGTCAATCGCACCCGCCGCGTCCGCGTCGCGGCATCGGCTATCGGCGCTACCTCTCGCGAGGTCGCATGTGCCGTCACGGTGGGGTCAGCAAGAAGAGCTACGGTGAAGCGCGCCCCGGGAGCGAAACGTTCGACGAGATCGTCTGACACGTCGAAGACCGCATCTCGTGCGTCGGGACGCGCTACCGTCACGACGGTCTGGCCGGTACTGACGATTTGTCCGATCTCGGCGTTCCAGGACGCGATCACGCCATCGTAGCCGCTCTTGAGCGTCGTGTAACCGAACTGCTCTTGGGCCTTTTGGAGGCTTGCCTGGGCCTGCTTGACCCTAGCTTCGGCGGTGTCGCGTGCAGCCACTGCGGCGTCGACCTGTGCCTGGCTCACGCTGCCGGTCTTGATCAGCTCCTGCTGGCGCCTGTTCGTTGCTTCGGCGTTGACGAGAGCCGCCCCCGAATTGGCAAGGTCGGCCTTCGAGGACACCAGGGCCAGGCGCAGCAGCGTAGGGTCGAGCGTCGCGAGCTGCTGACCCCTGGACACTGGATCACCGACGTTGAGGTCGCGCGACGTCATGCGTCCCGTGGTCTGGAAGCCGAGCTGCGCCTGATAGCGGGGCTGAACCGAGCCCGTAAAGTTGCGCGCTGCCCCCTGCGCTACGGGCTTCACAATCAAAGACAGCGCCGGCCGCACCACAGGAGGTGCTTCGGCCTCGTTTTTCTTGTCACAGGCCGACAGGAGCAGCACCGCGCCGATCATCGCGACGTGCGTCGGGTGAAGCCGATGAAGAGTCATGGAGCGTCTCCCGAGACGACCGCGACCTTCTGGCCGGGATAGAGCAGCTGGATGCCAGCCGTCACGACGCGGCGAGTACCGTCGAGCCCTCCTCTCAAGACGACGACGCCCGTGCCGTAGCGCTGAACAGCCACGGGCTGGAGCGACACGCGGTCCTCGTCGTCGAGTACCCATACGGCAGCGTGGCCACCGGATTCGAAAAGGGCGCTCCAGGGCAGCACAAGAGCGGGCTTGCGCTCCCAATGGGCGCGACCCACGACGGCGGCGCCGAGCGACATGCGCGGATCGATCCTGCTCAGACCGACCTTCACCGTCACCGTGTCGGAAGACGTGTCGACGATCGGCGAGATCTCCCGCGCCGTGCCGACCGCGGTGATCGTCGCATCCGACTGAAGGACCACGTCGACGGCCTTGTCCTTCGGCGGCGTCGTCAGCAGCGTTTCCGGTATGTCGAAGACGGCGTCGCGCGGGCCGTCCTGGGCGAGGACGAAAACAGTCTGCCCAGCCTGCACCACCTGTCCCGCCTCGACGTCGCGGGACACGATCACGCCATCCACCCCGGCTCTGAGGTCGGCGTAGGACAGCTGCTCCCGTACGGTGTTGGAGGCTGCTTGCGCCGCTTCGACCTGGGCCCGGGTGGTGTTGAGGCCTTCCTGCGCCTGATCGAAGCTCGCGCGCGTCGTATAGCCCGAGCTGATCAAGCTCTGCTGACGCTTGAAGGTGGTTTCGGCCTGCTGTTCCAGCGCACGCGACGAGGCTAGTGCCGCCTGGGCGTTAGCGACGTCCGCCTGCTGCTCGACGGGGTCGAGCGTCGCAAGGATCTGATCGGCGGTGACGTGCTGCCCCACTTCGACCCGACGTTCCGTCACTCTGCCGCCGATGCGGAAGGCGATGTTGGACTGATAGCGGGCTTTGATCGTCCCGGTCAGCCCGAGGTCGGCGGCGACGGCCTGCTGCATCGGCAGCACCGCCCTGACGCGCACGAGATCACCGACGGGCTCGGCGGTGGCCCCGCCACCATGGACCAGGGCGCAGGCGAGAAGAACCTGCCCCGTTATGCGAGAGGCGGGGTACATCGAGCTGGAGCGACGACCAGCGACGGTTGGATGTTCCGACATGGAGGGACCGCGAGCGAGGAAGCAGTTGCGGGGCACCTCATACGCCGTTATAAACAATCCGTCTAGTTGGATTGCAATATGAACAAGCCGGTTCAAGCTCGTAGCCTCGTGATGATCGAGCGGGTCCTCGGCTCCGCGGAGAGTTTGGTGACGCGCCAAGGGATCGGCAGCCTGACCATGGATGCCGTGGCCGCCGAGGCCGGCGTCAGCAAGGGCGCCGTCCTGCATCACTTCCGGACGAAGGATGCGTTGGTCGAGGCGCTCGTCTCGCGCAAGCTGCACACGTTGGAAAGCGACCTTGAGTCCCACATGGCCGACCTACCGGAAGACGGAAGCAGGACGTTGCTCGGCATGGTCCGACAGGCCACCAGCCAGTACGCCGACGGGCAGGCCTTTCCCCGGGCCCTCCTGGTGGCAGCCGTCGAAAACTCGAACGGGCTGGATCAGTTCAAAGCCTTATTCGCCGAAACTCTGCGACGGGTAGAGACGGAAGCGAATGGGCGCGAGGCAAACCCCGTGCTGCTCTTCGCCATTCTGGGCCTCCTCCTGACCAAATCGCTCGGCATCGCGGATCTCGAGCCGGAGCGGGCGCAGCACATGTTCGATACCATTGCCCGGGCGGCGCGCGGAACGGCCTGAAGCGGGGCGAACTGGCCGACGACTCCGGGCTTCGGCTACTCATCAAGTGAGAGTGCGCCCCGCGGTGGTCTGCGCCGTTGAGGTGGTGAGAGACATGGTCGGCGAGTTGCCCGCCTACGGAGTCTGCTGTCTCTACGCGCACACGGCCTGCTAATGGAACAGAACAAGCGTGCGGCTTACCGTCCGCGTCGGCGTGATCGTGCTCCGCAGCGGCCGGTCTGCACTCCAACCCCGTTCGGTCGTTCAGGCCGCGACCGTTTGAGCCGGCAGGAGTGCGCCAGAAGCTGAAGCTGCCGGATCGCACGGAAGCAGACCTTCGTCGCGAAGGTTCGAGACGGTGAAACCTGACCCTACGGAGTCAATGATCAGCGCTTGAAGCCTAGCACTCGCTCGACCCAAGGTAGGTTCGGTGCGGGTGGAGGCTCGGTGAAGAAAGCAGCCGCCTGCGGATGTTGCCGAAGCGGCTCAGGCCGGTACTGCCGGTAGCCATTGTACTCGCGGACACTATCCATGCGCATTCGCTCGATCACCGTCGGATGCAGCGTCCCTTTTGCGGCAACGACGCGCGGAGCCTTGAGCCAGCGAACTTTTGAACTCTGTGTCTCGTCATGCATCATGCCGGCCGCCGAAGGGTAGAGCCGTAGCATGTCTGGATTGTAAGCCACTCGCTTGTCTGGCGGCAACCCGTCCGTTACAAAGTCCAACATCCACTTCAGTGAGATGTCCGATAACCTAGATTCGTTCTCTGGGTAGCTCCCGCCGATGTCTGAATGATTACCTGCAAACCAGACTTGCTGGAACGGCTCCGGTTCACCCGGATTTCCTTGCTTCACTGTATGACTGCCGCCAAAAATGACGCGCGCGAAATCGCGCCTGCTCTCGTCGATAGAGAGCGCGTGGCGCACGAATGTGATATCTGGAGGCAAATGTCGATCGTATCTCTCAGGCGCAAGCTGTCCGAGACCGTAGGCAGCGACAGAGTCCCACAATCCGAGAAAGTACGGCGTCGCTCCCGTAGTTAGGCCAAGGTGCGGTTTATAATCGGCGACGAAGCGTGTCGCTTCCTGCTGCCTGCGAGGACCGTCTTCCCGTTCGAATCCGAACCGGTACATGGCATTCACTGCCCGTTTCGCAACCACCTCCAGACGGCTAGGGTCGAGGCTCAAAGTTTCGGAACCGGGCTCCCGCGACGGAATGCCGAATACCTCAAGGACGTGAGCGACACACCGGGCCGTGTAGGCGCCGCGGCTAAATCCAAACAGGTAAATCGTGTCACCAGGGCGCCAGCTACCGATAATTGCCTTGTAGCAGGCGCGGATACGGCTTTTCAGCCCCTGGCCAACCGCTTGCTGAAATGTTTCCTTGGCCCCGTAAAACCTGCTCACGTGCCCCGGCAATGAGGTGCCTACGCCAGGAACGTAGAACGAAAGCTGCTCTTGCGGGTTAATAATCGAATCTGGTCCGGTTCTGGTCGCTCGATATAGCTTATACACGTTTGTCCGACTCTCGTCAGGCAGCAGGCCGCCTTCGTTGCCGGTCCCATCAGCGAACACCAGGATCTTCTTGCTCATGACTGCCGTCCCGCTCGCGCCGGAGCCGACCTGCAACCGACGCGTGCTCAGCATCGCCCGAATGCGGGGGACAGTCTACTGCTGGACGGTGAGCAACCGCGGTGCGCCAGGAGCGTTCATTTTCAGGTTGCCAGCTTTCGAACATCCAACAGGCGATTCAACCCCGACCTGCACGCGCCGGCCCTCGTGGGCTCGCCGCACCGTCGCGATCTCGACATCCATAGCGCTCGAGTCTGCCGTTATCACGTCCAGTCTTACGGCGCAAGACTCAGGAGCTGCATTGGCAGGCGGCCTAAATAAAACAGTGCCGGGTACCTGCTCTTCCTGACGCGCCACGATCGGATCGCGCGGGCTCCGGTCTTGGCCGCCGCGCGATTTGCGTTGACGAGTCTGGGGCAAGGGCCGCGTTCGTCTTCTCCCCAGCCTCCTTAACAGGTAGAGCTTTCCTCTCTTAATATGGCCACCACAGGCAGATGCCGGCGTGGCAGGCGGGCCCAATGAACTGGCGCGCGCCAAACTCAATGGACTCGGGGGGGGGGACTCCCCACCGTTTATCAAGCACTTTTTTGAACCGCGAGGGAGGGGTTGAAGGTCGTGCCGGATCGTAGCATGGCGCAGGCGACGGAAAGGTTTCTGTCGGCGATGGTGCGGAGTGCTCTGCCGTGAGTGCAGCCTCGTTTGCGCAGCTCGGCGTATTTGGCGCGGCAGCGCGGATCGTGTTGGGAGGCGACGCGCGCCCAGTGGTAAAGGGCGTTGGCGAGGCGTTCGTGGCAGGCCTGACGACGCACCACGACGCAGCTTTTGCCCGATCTCTTGGTTACGGGCGCAACTCCTGCCAAACTGCGCAAGGCGGCGTAATCACGCCGCCGCAGAGGCTCCCAGGCTTCCGCGAGCAGCGTGGCGAGGACGGTCCTTCCCACTCCCGGCAAGGATGCGAGGATCGCCGCGTCATGCTGCTTCTTCTGCCCCGGCTCGTTCTCCGGGGTCTCCTGGACCGCCGTGAGGCCGTCGATGAGCGCGCCGATCTTGGCCTCGGCCTCCCGGGCCTGGCGGTTGACGAGTCGCAGGCGCGGGATGAGCGTGGCGACGTGGGCGCTGGCGGCCTCGACGGCGCCGGGCGCAAGCTTGGGCGCCGGCGCGCGCACGGCTTTCAGGACCGTTTCGGCATCGAAGCGGCGGATGCGACGCTGTTTGAGCAGTTCCACGATCTTGGCTTTGCGCAATCGGGCCGCCTTGGCGGGCGTTGGGGCGAGATCGAGGAATTCGAGCAACCACTCGGCGCTGCAATCGTCTTCGAGTTCGAGCAGCGCGGGAAAGTATCGCCACAGTTGCTCGCGCAGGCGGTTGGCCAAGCGATTGCGCTCGCCGCCGAGTTCTTCGGCGATGCGCGACCATTCGCGCAATTCCACCAGAACGGGATCGGCGCACGAGAGCTTGCGAAAGCAGCGCAAATCGGTGCGCAGAGCCGAACTCATCACCTCGGCGTCGCGGCTGTCGTCCTTGGCGCCGGCCATCGAGAACCGGTCACGAAAGCGATCCATCTGTTTGGGATTGATCGCGTGGACGAGGAAGCCGCGCTCGATCAGGGATTCGACGACAGGACCGTGCGGAACCTCGATGGCGACGAAGATTTGCTCCGCCTCTTGGGCGCCGCTGGTCTTCGACAACCAATCGGCCATTTCCGCGAGACCCTCGCCGCTGTGTTTGAAAAACTTTTGGCCCAGTTTACGGCCTTCGTCGTCGGTCAGGAAGACGCAATGACTTTGGCTTCCCCAATCGACGCCTGCATACCAACGTTTCGGATCGCTCATGGGCGCACCTCTCACGCAAGGCCGAGCCGCCGCGATCTTCGTCGATCCCTGTACTGGCGCTCGGGGCGGCGACCGCCTTCGGCGCGAACTCCCCACGGGACGTCGATCACGGCCAATCTCTCGGGGCACAAGTCCCCCCCAGGTGGTCGAGCCACAGGGGGCGATCGGTCGCTCCCGAGAGATCGGCTCGGTCCCCGAACCTTACGCTTTTTCGCGCGCTCCGGTGTTCTTGCTACGTTCCGCTACGCTTCACTTCGCAAGAACACCGGCAAAAAGGCCGGAAACCGCATCTCAAAGGGTACAGGGGCGTCGAAATCGGGCGAGAACACCGGCAGGCGGCCGATTCCGTCGAAGACGGTGACTTCGAGCGCGATGGCCGCGACGGCGCGCAGCAGGGCCGTGTTGGTCGATAGCCGGCGCGCACTGCCGGAGAGGGCAAGGATTTTCATGACGCGAGCCTAGCCGAACACCCCGTGCAGAAACCAGCGCGCGCGGCTCCTTCAACCGGTCAAGATAGCGCCAGCTATTGTTTTTTAGGATGCCAAAGCTCGACACGGCCTTCGGCCTCTCCACG
>JAYVMK010000126.1:0-1909 GCA_043758995.1 Lichenibacterium sp.
TCCCCCGGAGGGGAACGCCGCGCCGCAGCCGGAAACGCCGACCCAGGAGCCCAAGGCTCGACTCGTCCAGGTCCAGCCGCCGCCGACCTCGGCCGTCGAGCTGGCGCGAACCGTCCTGACACCTATCCTGAGCCCGGTCTCGACGTTGCTCATCGTCCTCATCGTGACACTGTTCGTCATGATGCAGCATGAGGACCTGCGCGACAGGATGATCCGGCTGTTCGGCTCGAACGACCTTCAGCGCACGACGATGGCGCTGGACGATGCCGGACACCGTCTCGCCAAATACTATGTGGCCCAACTCGCCATCAACGCGTGCTTCGGTGCCGTGGTCAGCATCGGCTTATGGCTGATCGGCGTCCCCTCGCCAGCCCTCTGGGGCGTCACGTCGGCCGTGCTGCGCTTCGTCCCCTACATCGGACCAGTGATCGCCGCCGTATTGCCCGCGGCGCTCGCGGCCGCCGTGACCCCTGGCTGGTCGATGGTGGCGTGGACGCTGGGCCTGTTCGCGGTTGCGGAAGGCGTCACCGGCCAAGTGATCGAGCCGTTGGTCTACGGACATTCCACTGGGCTTTCGCCCGCGGCCGTCGTGATCGCCGCGATCTTCTGGACCTGGGTGTGGGGACCCGTGGGCCTGCTGCTCTCGACGCCTCTCACGCTTTGCCTTGTCGTTCTGGGGCGCCACGTCGATCAACTGGAGTTCTTGGAAGTGCTCCTTGGGGATCGACCGCCACTGACGCCGATCGAGAACTTCTATCAGCGCATGCTCGCCGAGGACCCGGACGAGGCGCTGCTCCAGGCCGAATTGCTGCTCAAGCAGCGTTCGCTGACGAGCTACTACGACGAGGTCGCCCTGAAGGGCCTGCAGCTCGCCGCCAACGACGCGCTACGCGGCGCCCTCGGTCCCGAGAAGGTCGAGACCATCAAGGAGAACGTGAAAGGTCTCATCGCCGACCTCGCGGACCACGATGATCGCGACCCGCATCCCGACGATAAAAAGGACGCCGACGCCGTTGCCTCGAAAGCCGAGCGGCAGGTACCGAAGCCTACGGCCCCCAAGATCGACGCCCCCATTGAAACCGATTTGGCGCCGGAATGGCAGGGCTCCGCACCGGTGCTCTGTCTCGCCGGCAAGGGCGCTCTTGACGAGGCCGCGTCCGCTATGCTGGCCCAGTTACTCGGAAAGCACGGGCTCCGGCCTCGCGTCGCGCCCTATGGTGCCGCTTCGCGACAGGACGTCGAGCATCTCGACGGCGAAGGCGTGGCCATGGTGTGCGTGAGCTATCTTGAGATTTCGGGGAGCCCATCGGGGCTGCACTACCTCGTCCGTCGCTTGAGACAGCGCCTTCCCAACGCAAGGATCTTGGTCGGACTCTGGCCTGCGAACGAGGATGCCGTCGAGGATGATCGAGTTCGAAAGGTCGTGGCCGCGGACGTTTACGCATCCAGCCTCAAGGCCGCGGTCGAAGCCTGCGTGGAAGCTGCGCACGGCGATGCCTCGACGGTCCCGGGTCAACGACGCGATCCCAATGATGAAGGACGTGGTCGACATGAGTCATCGTCAGTGCCGCAGGGTCGACCTCTTACGACGACGTCATGAGCCGATGTTGGCCAGATCATGGACTGTTTTTAGGAAGATCCGGTCTTCTCCTCATCCAACCACACAACGCATTAAATCCACTCTTGCCATCGGCGAAGGCTACGGTGCCGAGACATCCGCCGCAGGGGCGCCGCCGGCTTAAGATGATTCCGGGCGCGCCGCGGTGACCTCGCTCGACCGATGGTCGAGCTTACGGATCTCTTCCGTAAGCTCACGCATGCTGGTCTCGCCCTTGCGGAGCACCTGGTCTGCCTCCACGAGTTGCTCACGCTCGGCGGCCGAGATGTCTCTTGCGCTCAACACGATCAC
>JAYVMK010000127.1:0-3281 GCA_043758995.1 Lichenibacterium sp.
TCTGCCAGGGTGACAAAGGGGTTCTGTGTCAGGGATTGGAAGTCCCTGAAATCCGTATGTCCGAAACCGTAGAGGAGAGCGACTCCAAAAAGCAGGAGCCAGGGGCGAGTCTGGAGGGATCGGTTGAGGTAGAGCCAGCCTCGCCGCACGACTTGCATCCTATCTCCCAGCCGCCACGTGACATTCCCGCTAGGCCAGAGTTCTGCTGTCTGAAGGATGGTCTGTAAAGCGGGGCCGGTCGCAGCGTGCTGTGAACGGGTCGGCATCCTTCTACGCACGGGATGGCTTGCGGCTGCGGGATGGTACATGGTCGACAAGCTCTCCCCTCTCGCCGGAACGGCTGTGTCACCCTTTCCCAGCCTCAGGGCCGCGCTTCTCTCGAACGACGAAGCGGCGCGCGTCATCATCTTCGAGGATATCGCGCTCGCCGTCCGGATCGGCGCCTACGAGTCCGAGCGGCATGCCCCCCAGCGCGTGCTGGTCTCGGCAGAGCTTCTGGTCGTGCCGGCGGCCCCGCTCGGCACTGACGCCCTGGCCGAAGTCGTGGATTACGACGCCATCTACCGCGACATCGCGGCCCTGGCCGACGCTCCCCACGTGGACCTGCAGGAAACCTTGGCCGAGCAGATCGCTACCGTCTGCCTCAAGCCGCCCGACGTGGCGGCGGTCGAGATCCATGTCAGGAAGGTCGACGTCTATCCCAACGTCCGCAGCGTCGGCATTCGCATCCTGCGTACCCGACGCAGCGTGTGAGCGAAACCCACATCCGACATGGTTAAGATCGCGTTAGCGGAGTCCAGGCGTGAGCGCATGGCCGGTATCGTGAGACGACACTGCTTGTTGTGGATGAGCGCTCTATAAGTCTATGGAGAGCCTGCCGAAGACCCTGATTTTGTCACCGCAGATCGAGAGACTGCGCCCGCGCTCGGCACACGGGGATCCCAGGCCAGACATCGCGATAGCGCCGCTTTGCTCCTGCGCTGAGCCATGTCTGCCCCGGAGACCCTCGGTGCGCGGACGAGCCACCCGGTCGCCGACCGCGCGAGTCCATGTCCGATGCAACCCTGCCGGCCTCCCAGCCGCTGAACTTCCGCTTTATCGCCCTGATCGTGGCCAGCGCTATGTTCATGGAACAGCTCGACGCCACGATCCTGGCCACCGCCTTGCCCACCATGGCGCGCGACTTCGGCGTGGCGGCGCCCAACATGAGCGTGGCGCTCACCTCCTACCTGCTCAGCCTCGCGATCTTCATTCCGGCCTCTGGCAAGGTCGCCGACCGATTCGGAGCCCGCACGGTCTTCGCCGCCGCCATCGCGGTGTTCATGCTGGGCTCGGTTCTCTGCGCCCAGGCGCCGAACCTCACGCTCTTCGTCGCGGCCCGCGCCTTCCAGGGCCTCGGCGGCGCCATGATGATGCCGGTCGGCCGCCTGGTCCTGCTCCGCTCCGTCGAGCGCAAGGACCTCGTCTCGGCCATGTCGTGGCTCCTCGTGCCCGCCATGATCGGCCCCATCGTCGGACCGCCGGTTGGAGGCTTCATCGTCACCTTCCTCGACTGGCGTTGGATCTTCTACATCAACATCCCGATCGGGCTGCTGGGCCTCGCCCTGGTGCTGCGCTTCATCGAGAATACCCATGGCGACGCCGCCGGTCCTTTCGATTGGTCCGGCATGGCGCTGTCGGGCGTGGCGCTGGGCTGCCTGTTCTTCGGCTTCGAACTCGCCAGTCATCCCGATCTCGCGCCGGCGGTTCTGGCACTGCTGACGACCGGCTTCGTCTTCGGTTTCCTCTACGTCCGTCATGCCCGACGGACCGCCGATCCCATCATGGATCTGTCGCTGATGCGGCTGCCCTCGTTCGGGACATCGGTGATTGCCGGCTCGCTGACCCGAATCACCCAGGGGGCGCAGCCCTTCCTACTGCCGTTGATGCTCCAACTCGACTTCGGCCTTACGGCGGCGCAGAGCGGCGGGATTGTCATCGCGACGGCGCTGGGCTCGATGTCGATGAAGGCTTTCGCGCCCGGCATCCTGCGGCGCGTCGGCTTTCGCCGTAGCCTCATCATCAACGGCGTCATCGCGAGCTGCGGCTATGCCTGCTGCGCCGCGTTCCGTCCTGGCGTGCCCTTCACGGTGATATTCGTGATCCTGATGCTCTGCGGCTTCTTCATGTCGTTTCAGTTCACCGCCTACAACACGGTGGCCTACGATGCCGTGCCGCAGTCGCGCATGAGTTCGGCGACGGGCTTCTACACGACGTTCCAGCAATTGATGCTGTCGGTCGGCATCTGCACGGCGGCGCTGGCGCTCGAAGGCTCGATGGCGCTGCGTGGTCATGACCACCCCCAGCTCGGGGATTTCTCGGTGGCCTTCCTGGTCGTGACCGCGATCTCGCTCTCCGCCACGATCTGGAACTTGCGCTTCACGCCCGGCGCCGGAGCCGAGATCAGCGGCCACCGCCGCGGCCGCAAGGTCACGGCGGCGGCGCTGAACGACGGCTACGACCGTACCGAGTCGGCGTGACCGCGGCACGCCCCTGAGATGAGCCTGCCCGCGAGCCTCCGCATCGACGCCGCGGCGCGACGCGTACGGGTCTCGCCGACGGATCCCGTCTTCGTCCAGGATCCCTATCCGACCTATCGCGCCATCCGCGACGCGTGCCCGCTCTTCTGGTGGGAGGACTACGGCCATTGGTGCAGCGCCGATATCGCCACGGTCGAGTCGCTGTTCCGGGATCGCCGCTTCGGCCGGGAGGCTTCCGAGCCGTTGAAGGTGCCCGAGCATACGCGGCCCTTCCACGACTTCGACCGGCTGTCGATGCTGGAGCGGGAGCCGCCCGCCCACACCCGGCTGCGCCGGCTCGTCAATCGCGCCTTCGTGTCCCGCGCCATCGAACGCCTGCGGCCCCGGGTGCAGGTGCTGGCGGGAGACCTGCTTGATGCTTTGCCGAAGGCCGGTCCCATCGACCTCCTGCCCGGCTTCGCCGAGCCGATCCCCGTGGCGATCATCGCCGAACTGTTGGGCGTACCAGCCGGTGACGCGTCGCGCCTGCTCGACTGGTCGCACCGCATAGTGGCGATGTATCGGCCCTCCCGGAGCCGCGCCGACGAGGATGCGGCCGTCGCCGCCACCCTCGCCTTCTCGGCCTATCTCGGGCAGGCGCTCGACGAGCGCCGCACACGTCCGCGAGACGACCTGCTGACAGCGCTGGCGACCGCCGGAGAAGAGATCAGCGACGAGGAGGCGGTGGCCAATGCCGTGCTGCTGCTCAACGCCGGGCACGAG
>JAYVMK010000128.1:0-8708 GCA_043758995.1 Lichenibacterium sp.
GGCGCCGCACTCGCGACCGGCGAGCGCGCCACCTGTTCCTTCCAGACGACCCATTGCAAGGTGGACCCCACGGGCCTGTGGGGCCCTCCGGCGGCGAGCCTCACGCCCGAGCGCGACAAGGCGATCGAGCGGCAACGAACCCAGGCCGAGGCCGCCGTCCGGGCGAGCTTCAAACGCCTGACCTCCACCACGAAGGATCGCCCGGCCATCATGGCCTTCGCCCGCGAGCAGGCGCAGTTTTCCTCGACGCGCGAGGAGATCTGCCGGAGCTACGCCGAAGAGGTGAAACACGGCTTCTGCTCGACTCGGGTCACGGAAGCCCGCGCGGCGGCGCTGCGCACCAAGGCCGACCTCGGCCAGATCGAGAAGGACAAGCGCAAGCAGAAGCGGCAGGGCGCCCGGGGCTGAAGCCGGCTCGTGGATGGGTTCGATCGCTCCGCACGATCGCTCGGCAGTGAGCACCGGCTCACCTTGCCGTCGCGCCCACCTCCGTGCATTGAACCGCGACGGAGCCAGCGGGAGCATCCATGAAGCGATTGCACGTGCCGGGTTCGGACAAGGCCCCAGGTGAGGTCTCGACCGAGCCTCTGACTCCGTCGGCGGGCCTGAAGATCGTCAGTTGGAACCTGCTCCGCACCGTGGGGGCGACGCTCGACGATGTCGTGGCACTCATCGCCCGCGAGACGCCCGATCTCATGCTGATGCAGGAGGCGACGAGCCGGTTCAACGAACTCCCGGCCCGGATCGGTGGACATTACGCCTGGGCGCCGCTGCCGGGGCGCATCCACGGGCTCGGCATGTGGAGTCCGCATCCCTGGCGCTCGGTGCCGTCGGTCAAGCCGCTGCCGCCGGGGTCGCTGATCCAGCGCGTGTGCCAGATCGTCGAGATCGGAACGTTCGGCATCGCCAATGTCCACCTGTCCCACGGGCAGCGCCTGAACCGGCGCCAGCTCCGCGCCATCGCGCTTCACTTGCCGGAGCGCGCGGCCGTGCTGGGTGATTTCAACCTCGTCGGGCCCTGCCTGGTGCGCGGTTTCCGCGACGTCGGTCCGCGCCGTCCAACCCACATGATGGGCGAGATCGTGCCGGTGCGGCTCGATCGCTGCCTCGTCCGCGGCCTCGCCTGTGACGAGGCCCGCGTCCTGCCCCGCACCTCGTCGGATCATCGGCCCATCGCGGTGCGGCTCGTCGAGGCCGACCTCGAGACGCCGCGTCCGGCCTTCAGATATAGGGCAGCAGCAGCCGGAGTGCGGCGTCGCGCAGCTGCACTGGCAGGCTTCGGGCCCGGAGTTCGCTGAGCTTCAGTTTGCGAGCCTGGTGCTGGCGCATGAAGGCTCCGAGCGTTTCGGCAAGAGCGGTATCGTAGACTTCGACATTCATCTCGAAGTTGAGCCGCAGACTCCGCATATCCCAGTTGGAGCTGCCGACCAGGCACCAGGCTTTATCGACCACCATCAGCTTGGAATGATTGAAGGGCGGCGCTCCCTGCCAGAACCGCACGCCGGCTTCGAGCAGAGGGCCGATATGGGCCCGCATGGCGAGATCCAGGAACCGGTGGTCGCTGCGCTGCGGAACGATGATGTCGACCCTGACGCCGCGGATCGCCGCCATGGTGAGGCCGGACATGATCTCGCCGCCCGGCAGGAAATACGGCGTCATGATCGTGATGGAATCATGCGCACAGGCGCAGGCTTCGAGCAGCACGGAGCGGATCTTTTCGAGATCCTGGTCGGGACCCGAGGTCACGACGCGGGCCAGGCTGGTGCCGTCGACCTGATCGTCGGGATCGGGAAACCAGTTCTCCCCCTCGATGTCTTCTCCCGTGGTGAAAGCCCAATCATGCGCGAAGACGTCGAGCAATTGCGTGACGACCGGGCCCTCGAAACGGAAGTGGGTGTCGGCCACCGGATGTTTCGGGCTCTCGGCGACGAGATTGGCGTCCGAGATATTCATGCCGCCCGTGAAGCCGATCCGCCCATCCACGACGAGCAGCTTCTTGTGGCTGCGAAGATTGAGAAACGGCATGCGCCAGGGCATGGCCGAATGCATGAACTGCGCGACCGGCACACCGAGCCCGTGCAGGCGGCGGCGGATCGCCGAGAAATAGCCGCTGCCGATCCCGTCGACCAGCACGCGAACCTCCACGCCGCGGTCTTGCGCGGCACGGAGCGCCTGGGCGAAACGCTCGCCGATGCCGTCGTGGCGCATGATGTAGCTCGACAGCGCCACGCTGTTGGCGGCCTTGCCGATCGCCTCCAGCATCACCGGATAGGCCTCGTCGCCATCGTGATAGACAGTGGGCGCCTCGCCGAGTTCCACCTTGCGGCCGGTGATGCGGCGGATCGCGCGCTCGAACGGAACGAGATGCGGTTCGATGTCGTGCACCGGGTGGTCGTTGGCGCCACGGCGGGGCTGGCGAGCTTTCCGGGCCTTCATGGCGCGCCGCACCACGCGGTTGATGCCGAACATGAAATAGAGCAGAGCACCCCAGACCGGCGCCAGCCAGGCGAGGCCGATCCATCCCGTGGCGGCGGCCACCTCGCGCTTGCGCAGCAACACATGTCCCGTGACGCCGAGGGCCAGGACGATCCCCAGCGGCGTTGCCACGGGGGTGAGGACACGGTCCACGCCGGCCCAGAGCCATTCAGCGTTGTCGGGAATGAAGAGCGGCATGGGTCCTTCGTGATTCGCGTATGGCGGCATGCGCGCGCCGCTATAGCACCGGCTCGCCGAGGCGTCATGGAACGGCGACCTTCCCTCGAGCCGAGGACTTGAGCGTGCTGCCCGCGGGGCGCGTAAAGACTGCGGTCCGGAGCATCGTCCGAGAGCCCGGCACCCTGATGAACGCACCGATTCGCCGGCCTTCAACAATGAATATCCGCTATCATGAAGCAGAGTTCGAAACGTCAAAGCATCAACTTGCCATTTGTGCCGCACCGCCCCATATCTACATTACCGATCCGGTCGGATCGTCCAGACGCTGCGGCGTGTCGGACACAGCGACCAAACTCTTGAAGGATTAACCTATGAAACTCGCCGGCCCGCTCGGGCTCGTCCTGTCGATCGCCACGACATCCACCTGTCTCGCAGGCGCCATGGACGTCTCTCCCGATCTCCGGCAGCGGGCCATTCAAATCTGCCAGAACGATGCCGTGCGCCTTTGCCCGGAATCGCTGATGGACGAGGGAGCTGCCGTGTCCTGCATGGCCGGCAAGCGTCCGCAGCTCTCTCCCTCGTGCCGCGTCGTCTACGACCAGGTCGCCCGCGTCCTTAAGGAGTGATCGCACGCGCGCGGCGGAACCGATCGTTAACCGCCCCGGTGTCCAGTCGCTGGTGTAAGCACGCCGGCCTATAGGCCTCTCGCGCTCGTCCATGCGCCGGGACAAGTCGGCCGACCTGATGTAAACCCGTCGAGCGCACATGATGCTGCGCATATCCGGGTCCCATTCGACGGCTGATGATGTTCAACGACCGCTACCACGCAGGTGACAACGAGGCTCATTGGCAGGGCATCTGGGCGGAGCAGCGGTGCTTCGAAGCCTCCAACGCCGACCCGCGTCCCAAATATTACGTGCTGGAGATGTTCCCCTATCCGTCGGGGCGGATCCACATGGGGCACGTGCGCAACTACGCCATGGGCGATGCCGTGGCGCGCTATCGCCGAGCCAAGGGCTTCAACGTCATTCATCCCATGGGATGGGATGCTTTCGGTCTTCCGGCCGAAAATGCCGCCATGCAGAACAAGCGGCATCCGGCGGAGTGGACCTACAAGAACATCGCCACGATGCGGGCGCAGCTGAAGAGCATGGGCCTGTCGATCGACTGGGCCCGCGAGGTCGCGACCTGCGACCCGTCCTATTACAAGCAGCAGCAGCGCATCTTCCTGGCGTTCCTCGAGGCCGGGCTGGCGCAGCGCAAGACCTCCAAGGTCAACTGGGATCCGGTCGACAATACCGTGCTGGCCAACGAGCAGGTGGTCGACGGGCGCGGCTGGCGCTCCGGCGCCGTGGTCGAGCAGCGCGAGCTGACCCAGTGGTTCCTCAAGATCACCGATTACGCACAGGAGCTCTACGACGGGCTCGACACGCTGGACCAGTGGCCCGAGAAGGTGCGCCTGATGCAGCGCAACTGGATCGGCCGCTCGAAAGGCCTGCAGTTCCACTTCAAGCTCGTCGGGGCACCCTCAGGCTTCGACGCGCTCGAAGTCTATACGACGCGGCCCGACACGATGTTCGGCCCGACCTTCGCGGCGATCGCGCCCGATCACCCGCTCGCCAAGGCACTGGCGGCGAAGGAC
Organism: Lichenibacterium sp.; assembly: GCA_043758995.1. Lineage (GTDB taxonomy): Bacteria > Pseudomonadota > Alphaproteobacteria > Rhizobiales > Beijerinckiaceae > Lichenihabitans. The sequence goes on from JAYVMK010000128.1 coordinate 4,298, forward strand.
CCGGCCGTCGCGGCCTTCTGCGAGGAGTGCCTGCGCAGCGGCACGTCCGAAGTCGCCATGGAGAAGGCCGAGAAGCTCGGTCTCGACACCGGCATCAAGGCCGCCCATCCGACCGATCCCGACTGGCATCTTCCGCTCTACATCGCGAATTTCGTGCTGATGAGCTACGGCACGGGCGCCGTCATCGGCTGCCCGGCGCATGATCAGCGCGACCTCGATTTTGCCCGCAAATACGGACTGCCGGTCCTAGACGTCTTTCTGCCGGCCGAGGGCGGCGAGCCCGTGGGCGACGTGGCCTTCGTGCCGGGCAAGGACGAGACGGTGCGCTACGTCCGCTGGCTGGGCCAGCCCGACAGCGTCATGACCTGCCAGGCCGCCATGGACCAGACGCTCGCGGCCTTCGTCCAGAACGGCTGGGGCGAGGCCCGCGTGCAGTTCCGCCTGCGCGACTGGGGCATTTCGCGTCAGCGCTACTGGGGCTGCCCGATCCCGGTCATCCACTGCGCGGCCTGCGGCGTCGTGCCGGTGCCAGTCGCCGACCTGCCGGTGACGCTGCCCGAGGATGTCGATTTCGATGCGCCGGGCAACATGCTCGACCGGCATCCGACCTGGAAACACGTGTCCTGCCCCGAGTGCGGCGGCCCGGGGCGGCGCGAAACCGACACGATGGACACGTTCGTCGACTCGTCCTGGTATTTCGCCCGCTTCACCGATCCGTGGAACGCCGACGCGCCGACGACACCGGCCGTCGCCGACCGTATGCTGCCCGTCGACCAGTATATCGGCGGGGTCGAACATGCGATCCTGCATCTTCTCTACTCGCGCTTCTTCACCCGGGCGATGAGCAAAGTCGGCATGCTGTCGCTCGACGAGCCCTTCCGTGGGCTCTTCACGCAGGGCATGGTGGTGCACGAGACCTACAAGGGTGCCGACGGCGCCTGGGTCAGCCCGGACGAGATCCGCATCGAGGGCATGGGCGCCGACCGCCGCGCGAGCCTGATCGCCGGCGGGGCGCCGGTCGAGATCGGCAGCATCGAGAAGATGTCGAAGTCGAAGCGCAACGTCGTCGATCCCGACGACATCATCGGCACCTATGGGGCCGATACGGCGCGCTGGTTCATGCTCTCCGACAGTCCTCCCGACCGTGACGTCATCTGGACGGAGGACGGGGTTCAGGGTTCGGCCAAGTTCGTGCAGCGCCTGTGGCGCCTCGTCGGCGAACTGGCGCGCGCCGCCAAGGGTGACGGATCCGCCACGGCAATCGGATCCGACGACACGGACGAGCAGGTCGCTCAGGTGCGCAAGGCCGTCCATCGCGCGCTGATCCGCGTCGAGGAGGATGTCGAGCGGCTGCGCTTCAACCGCTGCGTCGCCCATATCTACGAACTGACGAACGCGCTCTCGGCCGCCATCGCGTCGACCGAGGTGCCGGTGGTGCCCGGCTCGGCTCTGGCGCGGGCCTTCGCCGAGGCGGGCGATATTCTGGCGCAGGTGCTGGCACCCTTCATGCCCCACTTGGCCGAGGCTTGCTGGGCGGCGCTCGGCCATGACACGATCGTGGCGACGACGGCCTGGCCCGTGGCCGATCGGGCGCTGGTGGTGGAAAGCACGATCACGCTGCCGGTGCAGATCAACGGCAAGAAGCGCGGCGACGTCACGGTGTCGCGCGATGCCGACAGCGAGACCGTCAAGGCGGCCACGCTGGCGGTCGAGGTCATCGCGCAGGCGCTCGACGGGCGCGTGCCGAAGAAGTTCATCGTGGTGCCGGGAAGAATCGTCAATGTCGTGGTCTGACCGTCTCGCCTCCACCGCCGCGGCGCAGCTTGTCCTGGTCGGGATGGCCTTCGGCCTCGGCGGCTGCTTCACGCCGCTGTATTCCAGCATGGGCGGCAACCTCGGCGGCGAGTTGCGCGCCATTGCGGTCGATCCTGTGCCCGACAAACTCGGCCATTACCTGCGCGACGAGCTCATCACGAACCTCAACGGGACGGGCGATAAGCCCGCGGCCCACTACCACCTTTCCCTGACCACGTCAGAGCGAGTGCAGACGGCGCTCATCGACATCACGACGCAGCGGCCGCAGAACGCCACAGTGGTGACGGACGTGACCTGGAAGCTCCTGCCCATGGACGGCGGCCCGCCAGTCGCCAATGGCACCGTGACGAGCTTCGCCTCCTACGATCGGTCGGCGCAGCGTTTCGCCAACATTCGGGCAGCGCGCGACGCCGAGATCCGCGATGCCCGCGCCCTGGCCGACCAGCTCACCACCCAGATCGCCGCCCGGCTAGGCCAAAAGCCCGCGACGCCATAGAGGGTGGAAGCTGCCGAATTCGGCTAAAGCGCCGAACCCGGGCGTCTCAGCTGAGTTGTCCGCCGAGGAAGGCTGCGCTCCTTCCCCGTCAGGAGAAGGAGTTGCGCAAGCGAGAGCCCTGCAGGCCTTATCAGCTCTTCAGCAGCGGCTGCAGGATCTTGTCGAGATCCTCGACGCTGAGCTCGCCGGCATGTTTCACGCCGTTGATGTAGAAGGTCGGCGTGGCGTCGACTTTGAACTGCTGTCCGGCCTTGTCACGCTCGGAATTGACCTGTCCGTAGAGCTTCTGGTCCTTGAGACAGGCTTCGAAAGCGTCGTGAGTGATGCCGGCCTGCTTGACGGTATTCTCCAGGGCCTCGACGGGCTTGTCGACGAAGGCCCAGTTCTTCTGCTGATCGAACAACAGGTCGAGAACGGCATTGCGCTTGTCCGGTCCGGCGCAGCGGCCCAGCATGAACCCGGCGGTGGCGAGCGGATCGAGCGGGAACTCGCGAAGCACGAAGCGCACCTTGCCGGCGTCGATGTATTTCGACTTCAGCGTCGGCCAGGTCTCGGCGTGGAAGGCCGCACAATGCGTGCAGGTCATCGACGCATATTCGATGATGGTGACCGGCGCATTCTGCGCTCCCTGCCACGCGTCGGGGAGCGGCGGCTCGGCCATCAGTTCGGCCACGGGGAATGTCTGGTCGGCCGCCGAGGCCGGGGCCAGCATGGCCCCGAGAGCGAGGCTGGTCGAGGCCGCGAGCGCCAGAAGCGCGCCACGGCGGGAAAGGGCGGAACCGCGCATGTGAACCTTTCAGTGCTGGCGACGGCACCGTCGCAAGAGTGATCAGCTTCTAATGCAGAACGGCTCGGGAGGAAATCGGTCGCCACGGCCAAGTGAGGCGGCAACCCGCCTCAGCGAGGCCGCAACGCGCGGGATCCGAGCCGCACCAGAGCGTCGCGCAAGGCCTCGTCCTCGATGCCGCCCGTAAGGTCGCGCGCTGCAGCGAGGGCGGCGGGCTTCGGTGGCGCGACGGGCGCCCGGCGCGGCGCCCGTCCGGCCAGGGGTGCCTGGCGCAGCGCCAGCTTGCCGATGCAGCGCCATCCGAGATGCGCGTTGATGCGCTCGATCAGCAACGGCGCGAGATGCTGGAGTTCGAGCGCGAAAGCGCCCTCCACCCGCACCACCAACGTGGCGGGCGGGCGACCTCCCCCGGCTTCGGACGCAGAGGCCGGCATGGCTGAGCCGGTCTTGCCGCTGCTGCCCTTGCGCGGCCACTGGATCGACACGGGTTCGGCGAAGGCCGCGACCCGCGGACCCGCGATGTCGGGCCAGCCCGACACGATGTCGACCTCGCCGAAGCCGAAGCGGGCCAGCGCCGGCCCGATGCAGCCGTCGACCCAGTCGGCCAGCGGTCGTCCGCCATACCGTGTCCGCCCCGCCCCGTTCATCGCGCCGCTTCCCCGCCGCCGCCGCGGCTGCTACTGGACCTCGGGCCCAACGACCGGACTCTACCGAAACTTCATGCCCGCGTCCCCTGCCCTCACCACCGCGCTGCTGGCCTGGTACGACCGACACCGCCGCGCCCTGCCCTGGCGGGCCTTGGGCAAGGCCGAGCCCGATCCCTATGCGGTCTGGCTGTCGGAGGTGATGCTGCAGCAGACGACCGTCGCTGCCGTGAAGGCCTATTACGCACGCTTTCTTGCGCTCTGGCCTGACGTCGGTGCATTGGCGGCGGCACCGCGCGAGGCTGTGCTGAAGGAATGGGCCGGCCTCGGCTATTACGCCCGCGCCCGCAACCTGCACGATTGCGCGGCGGCCGTGGTGGAGCGCCACGGCGGTCGTTTTCCATCGACCGAAGCGGAACTGCGCGCCCTGCCCGGCATCGGCGACTACACGGCGGCCGCAGTGGCCTCCATCGCGTTCGGCGAAGCCGCTACCGTGGTCGACGGCAATGTGGAGCGCGTGGTGACGCGGCTCTACGCCATCGAAACGCCCGTGCCGCCGGCACGGCCCGAGATTCGCCGGCTGACAGCGGCATTGGTGCCGCGATCCCGGCCGGGCGACTTCGCCCAGGCCACGATGGATCTCGGCGCCACGATCTGCACGCCGAAATC
>JAYVMK010000129.1:0-9186 GCA_043758995.1 Lichenibacterium sp.
ACGGGCCGCCGACGCGCCGGAGGTGACGTGGCGGCTGACCTCGAGCTTTCCGAAGTCGCTCGACCTGCTCTTCGGCGGCGCCGATCTCTTCGCCCGCCAGGTGCATGACATCACTGGCGGCCGGTTCCACATCGACGTCTTCGCACCAGGCGACATCGTGCCGGGCCTCGGCGTGCTCGACGCCGTGCAGGCCGGCACCGTCGAGGCCTGCCAGACCTCGCTCGACTATTTCTACGGCAAGGACCCTGCCTTCGCTCTACCGACGGCCTTCCCCTTCGGCATGAACGCTCGGGAGCAGACGGCCTATGCGCTCGACGGCGGGGGCGTCGACCTCACCAACACGCTGCTGGCCGATTACGGCGCCATCGCCTATCCGGCCGGCAACACCGGCGCCCAGATGGGCGGCTTCTTCCGCCGCGAAATCAAGACGGCGGCGGATGTCGCCGGGATGAAGATCCGGGCCGGGGGACTGGAAGGGCGTATCCTGCAGGCGCTCGGTGCCGTGCCGGCGCAGACGCCGCGCAGCGAACTCGTCTCGGCGCTGCAATCGGGCGCGCTCGACGGCGTCACCTGGGTCGGGCCCTACGACGACGCCAGGATCGACGATGGCGGCAAGCTGCAGAAGGTGGCGCCCTACTACTATTACCCGGGCTGGTGGCGCGGAGGATCGATGATCCACGTGGTCTTCAACAAGGCGAAGCACGACGCTTTGCCCGAAGCCTTCAAGGCGGCGCTGCGCACCGCGGCCCTCTCGACCCACGCCCAGGTCCTGGCTTCCTACGATGCCGCCAACCCCGGCGCGCTGAAGAAGCTCGTCATCGCGGGCGCCGAGCTTCGGGCCTTTCCGCAGGATCTTCTGGAGGCCGCGTTCAAGGCGTCGAACGACGTCTACAAGGAAATCTCCGACGCCAACCCGCGCTTCAAGTCGATGCTCGACTCCGCGATGGCCTTCCGCGCCGACCAATATCTGTGGTGGCAGGTCAGCGAATATACGTTCGACAATTTCATGATCCGGCAGCGCGCACGGGGGTGACGAGGCGCCCATCGTATTACCGAAAGGGACAGCCCTCAGCTTCTTCATTGCGGGGAGCCTCGCGGCGAAGCGACCCGACACGCGCTTACCATGCCGTGCGCTCCCGACCAGGTCCCAGCGGCCTGTGGCGCACCTCTGGGTTCTCCGCTGCGCTCGCAATGACGCCCAGCGGGATCAGAACGTGATCTGAACCTTCATGGCGCGGCGACGGTCCGAGGCCAGGGTAAAGGCTTCGATCGCGTCGTCGGCGTCGAACCGCGCCGTCACCAGCGGGGCGAGGTCGACCCGGCCCTCGTCGATCAACGCCACCGCCTGGGCGAACTCGTCATGGAAGCGGAACGAGCCGACGATGGCCAATTCCTTCGCCACTACGATGTTCTGCGGCAGGCTCACATCGCTGCCGATCCCCACCTGCACGATGGTACCGCGTGGCTCGACGACCTCGAGACCGGCCCGCAGGGCGCGCTCGTTGCCCGAGCACTCCACCATGACGCCGAACTGGCCCTTGTCGGCCGCGTCGGGGCGCAGCGCCTCGGGATCGGCCGAGATATTGATGGCGCGATCGGCGCCGAGCCGAAGCGCTACCGCGAGAGGCTCGTCGACGACGTCGGTCACCACGACCTCGGCGGCACCGGCATGGCGGGCCGCGACCACCGCGAGGGCGCCGATGGGCCCGCAGCCCGTCACGAGAACGCGGCGGCCGAGAAGTGACCCGGCACGCGACACGGCGTGCAGGGCGACCGCCAGCGGCTCGGCCAGGGCCAGTTCGGAGGTCGAGGCGCTCTTTGCGGGCCTGCACTGGATGGCGTCGCAGACGAGGCGCTCGCGAAAGCCACCCTGGATGTGGGGCATCGGCATGGCACTGCCGTAGAACCGCATGTTGAGGCACTGGTTCGGCAAGCCGCGGAGGCAGAAGCGGCAATGCCGGCAGGGGCGACTCGGATTGACGGCGACGCGGTCGCCGATCGCCAGCCCTTCCACACCCGGCCCGAGGTCGGCGACGATGCCGGCGATCTCGTGGCCGAGGATCATGGGCTCGCGGACCCGGATCGCCCCGAAGCCGCCGTCCTGAAAATAGTGGAGGTCGGAGCCGCAGATACCGCCGGCCTCGATCCTGACCGCGACCTCGCCCGGTCCGACGGGTTCCGCCTCACGCTGCTCGACGCGGAGGTCCTTGGCGGCGTGAATGACGATGGCGCGCATGGCCTCTCTCCCGTTCGGTCCGGCGTCGTCGGCCGGCTTTCGCTCTGAAGCCTCAGCGAGGCCGGGGCTGTCAAGCCTGGCACTCGGCCTCGGCTTGGTGCAGGCCGTGTTAGGGTAGGCCAAACACAAGGGAGGACGTCGTGAAGCTTTTCGACCTTAAGGGACGCTTGGCCCTGGTCACGGGTTCGAGCAAGGGTATCGGCCTCGCTTTGGCGCGCGCCCTCGCCGACGCGGGCGCCGAACTGGTGCTCAACGCCCGGGATGAAGCCCGGCTCGAGGATAGCCGTGCCACCCTGGCGGCCGAGGGCTACCGGGTCCATGCGGTGGCCTTCGACGTCACCGATCCCGCCGCGGTCGCGGCCGGCGTCGACGGCATCGAGCGGGACATCGGGCCTCTCGCGATCCTCGTCAACAATGCCGGCGTGCAGCACCGCGCGCCGTTGCAGGATTTTCCCCACGACGCTTGGCGGCGGCTTATCGCCACCAATCTCGACAGCGTCTTCTTCGTCGGCCAGGCGGTCGCCCGCCACATGATCACCCGGGGTCGCGGCAAGATCATCAACATCGGCTCGGTGCAGAGCGAACTGGCCCGGCCGGGGATCGCGCCTTACACGGCGACCAAGGGCGCCGTGAAAATGCTCACCAAGGGCATGGCGACCGATTGGGGGCGGCATGGGCTGCAGTGCAACGGAATCGGTCCCGGTTATTTCCGCACGGAGTTGAACCAGGCACTGGTCGATGACCCGGTCTTCTCGAGCTGGCTCGCCAATCGCACCCCGATGGGGCGGTGGGGCGAGGTCGAGGAACTGGCGGGCGCGGTGGTGTTCCTGGCCTCCGACGCCTCGAGCTTCGTCAACGGCCACATCCTCTATGTCGACGGGGGGATCACGGCGAGCCTATGAGCGCGGTCGAACTGACTGCCCAGCCGACGGACACGTCCAACGTCACCCTCATCTTGAGCCGGGCCTGAAGGGCCCGTGTCGAAAGACGAGGACTCCAGGGTTCCGGTGCGGGTGTGGATCCGCCCCACGCTCGTCCTTCGATACGGCCGCTGCGCGGCCGGCTCAGAGCCTTCCCCGAGCATGTCGAAGGAATGAGGCGATAGGAGCAAAGAGGCTCCGAATATGAGGTGAGTCGGGGGCCACCTTTGGCCGAGCATCTTGCGTTGGGTTCCCACATGCGCGGGGATCGGCGGAGTCGAGCTTGTCGGCCGACCATGGGCCAGGAATCGGTGGGCGCCGCCCTTGCGAACCACCCGCCGTTGACGTCCGCTTTCTCCTGTTGCTAGCTGAGCCTTGGCCGAGACGGCAGAGACCGTCGGCGGGGGAGGTCAGTGGATGAGCGAGGGCGTACTGCGCTTCGACGACATCGCCAAGACGTTCGGGGCCACCCGGGCGCTGAAGGGCGTGTCGCTCGACGTCCGCCGCGGCGAGATCGTGGCGTTGCTCGGCGAGAACGGCGCCGGTAAGTCCACTCTCATCAAGGTCCTGGGCGGCTTGTTTCGGCCGGATCGCGGCGAGGTGCTGATCGACGGCACTCCCTATCGTCATCGCGTCAGGGGTGGCGGGCATTCGCCGGTGGCCTTCATCCATCAGGACCTCGGCCTCGTGGAATGGATGACGGTGGCCGAGAATATCGGCCTTGCCGGAGGCTTCGCGGGCGGCCGGCGGCGGCGTTTCGGCATCGATTGGCGCGGGCTGAACGAGCGGGCCCGCGAGGCGCTGGCGCTCGTCGGCTGCCATTTCGATCCGGAGACGCGGGTGGCGAGCCTTGGTCGTACCGAGAAGTCGCTGGTGGCCATCGCCCGCGCCTTGATGGTCGATTGCGATTACCTCGTCCTCGACGAACCGACCGCGAGCCTCCCGGCCGACGAGGTCGAGCGGCTGTTCGCCGCCATGCGCCGCCTGAAGCAGCGCGGCGTCGGCATGATCTACGTATCGCACCGTCTCGACGAGATCTTCCGTATCGCCGACCGGGTCGCCGTCATGCGGGACGGACTGAAGGTCGGCGAGATGGCGGTCGGTGAGACCGATCCCGCGGCTCTCGTCAGTCTCATCGTCGGCCGGTCCGACCTCGAGACCTTCCGCAAGCCCTCGGGCGATGGCGGACCGGTGCGGGCGTCGGTGGTGGATCTCGCCACGGCCAAGGCCGGTCCGGTCTCGTTCGACATTCGTCGAGGCGAGTTGCTGGGTCTCGTGGGGCTTCGCGGCGCCGGCCAGGAGGAGATCGGCCGCGCCCTCTTCGGGGCCGTACCGCATCGCGGCCGGGTGGTGCTTGACGATGCGGTGCTCGACCTCTCCTCCCCCTCGGCGGCCCTGCGGTCGGGCGTCGGTCTCATGGCGCGCGACCGCGCCGAAGAGTCGATCTGCCCGTCGCTGTCGATCCGCGAGAACTACTTCCTCAATCCCGGGGCCACCGGACGCGGCCTGTTCTCGCCGCTTGCGCCCAGGCGCGAAGCCCTGCGGGCCTTGAAGCTCGGAGCCAGCGTCGGCTTGCGGCCGAACGATCCGGCGCTGGCTATCGAAGGCCTGTCGGGAGGGAACCAGCAGAAGGTGGTGGTGGGGCGCTGGCTCGCCACCGGCCGCCGCCTGCTGGTCGCCGAGGACCCGACGGCCGGGGTCGACATCGGTGCCAAGGTCGACATCTACCGCCTGATCTCTCAGGCGCTCGACGGTGGAATGGCCGTCGTTGTTGTGTCGACCGACTTCGAGGAGGTGGCGCATCTCTGCCATCGCGCGCTGGTGTTCAACCGGGGCCGTATCACCGCCGAACTCACCGGAGACGCTCTGACGACGGCGGGGCTCATCACGGCAGCCTCCGCCTCGGAGGCCGAAACCGTCTCTGCCCGACGACCCGCCGCCGCCTGAACCCGAGGACCGCCGCATGGCCACCAACTCGATCCGCTCCGACGCGCTGGAGCCGACCCGGGCCGATCTTCGGAACCTTCGGCCGGCCGAGCGCCTCCTGCGGCTGCTCCCCGTCTATGGCCTGCCGATCCTGGCCGTGCTGCTGATCCTGGGATTCTCGCTGGCCCTGCCCGCCACCTTTCCGACGATGCTCAATCTGCGGTCCGTGGTGTCGGACAAGGCTATCATCGCGCTCCTGTCCCTCGCCGCCATGGTGCCCATGGTGGCGGGCAAGATCGATCTGACCGTCGGATACGGCATCGTCCTCTGGCACGTACTCGCCATCAGCCTGCAGACCGTCTCGGGCGTGCCCTGGCCGATCGCCGTCCTGATCGTCGTGGCGCTCAGCGCCTTCACGGGCTTCCTCAACGGACTGCTGGTCGAAGTGGCCCGCATCGACGCCTTCATCGCGACCCTCGGAACCGGCACGGTGCTCTATGCGCTCGCCCTATGGTGGACGGGCGGCCGGCAGGTCGTCGGCGTCTTGCCGAAGGAGTTCCTGGCGCTCAACTCCACCTTCATCTTCGGCCTGCCGATCACCGGCTACTACGTTCTCGGCTTGGCGATCGTCATGTGGTTCGTGTTGGAACACGTGCCGCTCGGCCGCTACCTCTACGCGATCGGCGCCAACCCCAAGGCGGCGGCACTGAACGGCATTCCGGCCGCGCGCTTCACCATGCTGGCCTTCGTGACGTCGGGCACGCTGACGGGCATCGCCGGTGTCCTGCTGGCGGCCAAGCTACGCATCGGGCAGGCGAGTGTCGGCCTCGAATTCCTGCTCCCGGCGCTGGTCGGCGCCTTTCTCGGATCGACCACCATCAAGCCCGGCCGCGTCAATGTCTGGGGGACGGTGGTCGGCGTCATCATCCTGGCGGTCGGTATCTCGGGCATTCAGCAGGTCGGCGGATCCTTCTGGGTCGAGCCCCTCTTCAACGGGCTGACGCTGCTCGTCGCCATCGGCATCGCCGGCTATGCCCAGCGGCGGCGTGGCGCCGCGAGCCGCCTCACCCTGCTCAGCCCCGCCCCATCGCCCGTCGTCGTCGCGCCGAATTTGCCCCCCACCGAGTGACGACCCACGTCCGACGCCATCATCGCGGCCGGGGAGCGAGGCAGACGCGGTTCGGCTGGGGGTGAAACGGGATTCGTCTCGTCCCTCCCGCGCTCGTTGCGCGCCTCCGCCGCGTCGCTGCGTCCGCCATAGTAGGGCGTCGGATGCGGAGCGCACTCCTTCACCAGCCGACGGCCGGCATCGGTGATGCCGTAGAGCACCTGAGTGCCGGCACGGCCGAGCGAGGGCTCGATCACCACCTCGCACCAGCCCCGCTTCACGCAGCGACCGACGGGCCCCTCGGTCAATTGTCGAGGACTGGCCTCCAGGCTGCGCAGAAGCCGCACCTCCTCCGGTCGCGGTGCCCGGATTCGCGCGGTCCCCATGCCGATCACGGTGCCGGGATGGCGGCGGACGTCGCGTCCCTTGGGGGCGCCTTGACGCGATACCACGTCACGTAGAGAGCCGGGAGGAAGAACAGCGTCAGCAACGTCGCCGCCACGATCCCGCCGATCATCGCATAGGCCATCGGACCCCAGAAGATCTGCGGTGCGATCGGGATCATGCCGAGGCTCGCGGCTGAGGCTGTGAGGAGGATCGGGCGCATCCGGTGCTGTGTCGCTTCGACGACCGCGGTCCACCGGTCCTTGCCCTCGGCCAGCACTTCATCGATCTGCGCCATGAGGATGATCGAGTTGCGGATGATGATGCCGATCAGGGCCAGGATGCCCAGGATTGCCACGAAGCCCATTGGCTTGCCCGAAAGAAGCAGCGCCGCCACGACCCCGATGAGACCCAGCGGGGCTACGCTGACGACCAGGAACAGCTTCTGGAAGCTCTGCACCTGAAGCATGATCAGGAACGCCATGGCGAGCAGCATGACGGGCACGACCTTGGCCAGCGGTCCCTGGCCTTTGGCGCTCTCCTCGACGCTGCCTCCGACGGCAAGCGAGAAGCCGTTCGGCAGCCCGTCCGTGAAGGCCTTGATATCGGGGGCGAGCTGTTGGACCACGGTCGCAGGCTGGATGTCGTCGGCCAGCGCCGCCTGGACCGTGATGGTCGGCATCCGGTCGCGCCGCCAGACGATCGGTTGCTCCATCGCGTAATGCAAAGTCGCGAAGGCGAGGAGCGGGACCACCTTGCCGGCGCTCGTCGGGATTTGGAGGTTCTGTAGCGTTTCGATGCGGTCGCGCTCGCCCGTGGCGGCGCGGCCCACGACGTCGATGAGATAGATGCTGTCCCGGATCTGGGTGATGGAGGTCCCGCCCACGATGCCGTTGAGAACGTCGGCGACGTCGGAGGAGGTGAGGCCGAGCTGGCGCGCCTTGTCCTGGGCGACGTCGACGCGCACGACCTTGCCGGGTTCGTTCCAGTCGAAGACCGGCGGAGCGATATGGGTATTTCCGACCATCACCTTGGCGAGGTCGAGCGCCTTGGCCCGAAGTGTCTGAATGTCCGGACCGCTCAGCCGGTACTGGACCGGGCGGCCGACGGGCGGCCCGAGGTCGAGTGGATGCACGAAGGTATTGATGCCGACGAATTCCCGTGTCGCCAAGGACTGCAGGCGCGCCGCCACCTTGTCTCGGACGCCGATCGACTTCGTCACCACGACCATCTGGCCGAAGAAGCTGTTCTCGAGCTGCTGGTCGAGCGGGAGATAGAAGCGGATCGCGCCCTCGCCGACATAGGAGCTCCAGCTCGCCACGTCCGGATCCCGGGCGAGCTCTCGCTCGAACCGATCCATCTGGGCCTTGGTATTCAGGATCGTGCTGTTCTGCGGCAGCGTCATGTCGACAAGCAGTTCGGGCCGGTCGGCGGCCGGGAAGAACTGCTGCTGGACATGGCCGAAGCCCACGATGGAGGCTGCGAGCAGACCGAGGCAGCCCAGCACCGTCACCCAGTGCCAGCGCATCGCGCCGAGCAGCATCGCCGTGAAGGCCTGCGTCACGCGGCCGGGGCTGCTCGGGTCGTGGCGCTTCATGGTCTTCGGTAGAAGTTTGACGCCGATCAGCGGCGCGAACAGCACGGCGACGATCCAGGATACGAGCAGCGAGACCGCGATGACGACGAAGAGCGAGAACGTGTATTCGCCTGCCGACGACCCGTTGAAGCCGATCGGGATGAACCCCGCCACCGTGACCAGCGTGCCGGTCAGCATGGGGATCGCGGTCGAGGTGAAGGCGTAGGTCGCGGCCTTCTTCAGATCGTCGCCGTGTTCGAGACGCGTGACCATCATCTCGACGGTGATCATGGCGTCGTCGACGAGGAGGCCCAGCGCGATGATCAGGGCGCCGAGCGAGATCCGCTGCAGCGACACTCCGAAGTATTGCAGCGCCACGAAGACGATCGCGAGAACCAGCGGGATCGAGAACGACACAACGAGGCCGGCCCGGACGCCGAGGCTCACGAAGCTCACCAGGAGCACGATGAGCACGGCCTCGACCAACGCCTCCGTGAAGCCGCCGACGGCTTCCTCGACGATCTTGGGCTGATCCGAGACGATGTGAATGTTGACGCCGAGCGGCAGATGCCCCTCGATCTCGTGCATCTTCTCTTTCAGCGCCTCGCCGAACTCGAGCAAGTTGCCCGAGGCTTTCATTCCGATGCCAAGGCCGATGGCAGGCTGCCCGTCGACCCGGAACAGCGGATCAGGCGGATCCTTGTAGCCGCGCGTGATGGTGGCGATGTCGCTCAGCGGGAAGTAGCGGTCGTTGATCCGCAGGTTCAGCGCTTTCAGGCTGTCTTCGGACAGAAACCCTCCGGTGACCCGCATGGAGATCCGTTCCGGGCCGGCCTGGAGCACGCCCGAAGGCTGCACGGCGTTCTGGTTCTGCAGCGTCTTGATGATGGTCTGAAAGTCGATTCCGAGCGCCGCGATCTTCTTCGTCGAGACATCGAGATAGACGACCTCGTCCTGCGCGCCGATGATCTCGACCTTGCCGATCTGAGGGACGGTGAGGATCTCCGAGCGGATCAGCTCGACGGCGTCGCGCAAT
>JAYVMK010000130.1:0-5597 GCA_043758995.1 Lichenibacterium sp.
GCTGTGATGATCTCCTTCGCTCGAGGTCACAGTTATGTCGCCCCATACCGATCCACCGTCGATTAACAGTGGCACAACTCTCACGGCCTGTCTGACCCCGGCTGAGATCGTGGCTGCGATCATTCCAGCGCTAGTGGGTATGGCTGCTGTCGGGCTCGTTGCCGTGTTGATGCTGCTATGACGTTCGCCGGCATCGTCCTTATCAGCTTCAGCGTCGGCCTAGTCGCCGTCTTGGCCTATCTGGAGCGAAAGGACTAACTGCGACCCGCCGGTGTGGTTGAGGGACGATGGCGGGACCGTGGCGCGCAGAGCATAAAGACGCGCCATTGGCAGGTTCGCCCGGTCGGTCTGGGGCGTTGAGGCCAGACCGCGGCCTCGCCGTTCGCCTTGGAAGTCATCTCGGCGAGGCCGCGCGGGGCACGGGTGCTAACAATCGCGCCGCAAGGAGGTTCGCACGGGCAGTCAGTGGCGTCGACCTATGCTCGCCAGTCAGTGCGCGCGTCACACTCGGATATGTGAATCGCTTAGCAAATGATAAGCTGATACTATCAGCTATCAAACCTTTGGCGGGACCATGACATGCAAGATACGGAGAAGCAGGTCATCGTCTCCGCCAGGACCTTACGGCAGGTCTCCCTGATCAACTCGGGTCACATCATCTGTATCGAGTTCGAGCAGCCGGATGAGCAGGCGGCGTTCGTGCTTGTGCCTACCCAGTGTGGCGCCGACTTGATCGAGGCCCTACAAGCCGCTCTGCATGGCTCTGAGCCGAACAGCGCATCGAGGACGTTCGGATAGCCCTTGGCCCTGCTGGACACCCGAGTATTGAACGCCTGTCGCGGTTCAACGCAGTGGTTTTTGGGTTTGCGAACGGCTCCGCGGACTGTCTTGGAGCCTGATGGAGCAGCGGACCCTTCGAAGGTTCGGAGTCATCCACCCATAAGTGAATTTTAACAAGTTCCCATCACGGTCCGCAACTAGCCTGGGCACCGTTCTGATCTACCCCACGCTATCACTCGCAAACGTCGGGGTCTCCGGTCATGCTGGCATCAATTCCATTGATCAGGCTCGATGAGGAGCGAAGCTTCGCGATCAAACTGATGGAGCATCTGGTCGTTCCAACGTTCGTCATCGACGTTCACTCTCGCGTCCTCGTGTGGAACAAAGCTTGCGAGCGTCTGACCGGCGTGGAAGCGGCGACGGTTGTCAACACATCGGATCATTGGACCGCGTTCTACTCAGAGCGGCGCCCGTGTCTGGCCGATCTTCTCGCCAAAGGTGACTACGGGTCGCTCAACTCGCTCTACGCCGAGTGGGATGGCTACGGTATGAGCGACTTCGGTGTCTCTGTCGAGAACTGGTGCGTGATGCCGAAACTCGGTCGACGGCTCTATTTAGCCATCGACGCTGGCCCGATTTACGACGAGGCGGGTACGCTCATCGCCGTAGTTGAGACCGTACGGGATATGACGGCCCAGCACGAGCAGAAAAAGTCTCTGGAGACGCTCGCTGCCAAGGACGCCCTGACGGGCCTGGCAAACCGGCGGACGTTCGATGGCACTCTGGAGACTGAGGTGCGGCGCTCGTCGCGAGCGGGCTCACCTTTGTCATTGCTGATGATCGACGTCGACTGCTTTAAAAGCTTCAACGACGCGCATGGCCACCAGCATGGCGACGACTGCCTCAAAGCAGTCGCTCAGGCGGTGCTTGCCGCACTTCGTCGAGCTGGCGATACCGCCGCCCGCTATGGCGGCGAGGAATTCTCCGTCATTCTTCCTGATACGGACGAAACCGGTGCGACGGTCATCGGGGAGCGGATCAGACAAGCGGTACAGGATCTCGGACTAAGGCATGGGCGCTCCGAGGTCGCGTCTGTCGTAACGATCAGCGTGGGAATAGCAACGGGCACATCGGACACCCTTGACGCTGCAGCGATTTTGAAAGCAGCAGATGCAGCCCTGTACAAGTCGAAGGAAGGGGGCCGAAATCGCGTCATGGTATCAAACGTCTCGTCCACTTTCATGTTCGCCTAATTCGCATCGCCCCGTATGGGATTCAGCGCGATCTACGTCACGCAGCCGAGAGCGACTCAAACGTTCAGCGAATGTTTACGGGTCACCTTCAACCTCTCCTGATCGCGGCTGCGGTGGGAGCGATGGCGTTCGAACATCCTGATTTCGGCGACCCTTCCGACGAGGCGGTCCGAGCCATAGTAAGTGGCATTCATCGAAGCACTGCGGCACATTGCTTGTGCGATGAAGCTGACCTGATTCGTTACGCCAATCCTGCGTTTCGCGCCGCTTTTTTTCCCGTTTTCGACGGGCGCCCGGCAGACTTCATGACAACCATCGTGTCGGCCATGAAGGCTGGTATCGGGATCCGGATCGATAGCGCATCGCCAGAGGAGTTCGCTGCCGCGAACCGGCTGAGGCGTCAAAATCTCGTCGGCTCGCACGGCTTCTCTGCCGAATTATTGAACGGGAGATGGTGGACAATCACCGATACTAGGCTTCCAAGTGGCTGGATCCTCATCGTCGCGCAAGACATATCGGCCCTCAAACACGAAGAGGCGAGGCTGCGCAACGCGCACGAGACGGCTCTCGCCGAAGCCCAGACGGACTTCTTGACCGGCATTCCCAATCGGCGGCATGGGCTCCGCCGTGCCGAAGCGCTGTGGGAAGCGGCCAGGGGCAGGGGAGTCGCGCTGGCGCTGCTCGACATCGATCACTTTAAGGCCATCAACGACGCCCACGGGCACGATGCCGGCGACCGGGCTTTGATCCATTTCAGCCGGCACATGATGCAGGTCATCGCGCCCGAGGATCAGTTCAGCCGACTGGGCGGCGACGAATTCATGCTGGTCTCTGCCCAGGGTGGCCGCGGACGGCTGGAAACCGCCCTGAACCTGATCTTGGCTTCCATGCCGAACGTCCTCCTTCCAGGACAGGAAGACGGCGTGCGGCTCTCGATCAGCGTCGGCGTAGCGCGATCCAGACGCGGCGAGACATGGCCCGGCCTAAAATATCGAGCCGACATGCTACTCTATGAGGCCAAATCTGTCGGTCGGAATCGAGTCGAGACCGAAGGGACTCCTCATGCTAACGAGGGAATACAGCAATGAGCCCCCACGCTCACCTGACGTCCCGGCCCCTTCGGTTATCAAGCTGAGCTTCTTGGCAACCGAGGCAGAGAGGCCCGAAGCCTTGGGCAGGAAAATGCGACGTACGTCACCCCTCCTGACACTCCAGCTTACTGACGGTAATGACAGATAGGGGTTCCGCTCACGGCAGCGAGAGCCGCCGATGCGCCCAACATCACTGGCGAGTCGCTGGGCAGCATCAGACGGCGTCGCAAAAAGGCGCTCTTCTCCTTGAAGCCGCTGGCGCCGCCGCACCAGCTACGGATCATTCGGCTGATCCGCGCCAGCATTACCTCAGGTCGGACCTGCCGCAAGTCCAGTTCCTCGATACAGAGTCCCGACCCGGGCAGAGCGAATTTGTCAGCCCCTTCGCACTATCCCGCACCTGTTTGACGAAGGCGTCGGGCGGTACGGCTTCCAATGCCGGTCCGTACAACAATGCCGCCGTGTCGCTGCCGCATGATGTTAGTGAGGCCAAATAGCGTATCTACATCGCGAGCCGCCGAGATGGTCAGGGCATGAGCCGCTCGGGCCGCCAAGCAACTATGTTGGAGGCTTGTGTAATGACGCAAGGGTAACGCCATGAGGTGAAAACTCTGGGAATGCTCATGTCCCCTTGCCCCTTCACCGGCGGGCGCGCCGCAGCACGCTCTCGACAAGCACGCCGGCGAGTCCGAGAAACAGCAAGACACCGGTCCAGGGGTCCAGAGCAGGCAGCCGTGGGAGCACAAGCCAAGCCAACCCGACCCAGACGACGATCGCTAGCGCGAACCTGCCATCGTCGACAAAGAGGCCGGTGATTTCGGCAAGAATCATCTTGAAGTGAGACATTGACGCTTCCTATCGCGCAACGATGTCGAGGGAACGGGTGCCGCGGCCAAGAGCAACGGCGGCCAGCGCTACGGCGAGGAAACCCAAACAGAGGCAGGGGATGCACCAGTCGGCACCAGGCCAGGACAGTCCCATGCCCTCGCCAACCCAGAACGTGCCGAACCCTGACAGCAGCACGCCGACACCGAACTTCATGGTGTTCTCGGGGACGGAGGACAGGGGGCGGTGAATTACGACACCTACGGCTACGACCAGGAGCAGAGCGGCTAGAGCCCCGAAGCATGCAGGCACCAAAAGCCCGGTTCCGCCAGCACCGACAGCGATGACGATGAAGACCACCTCTAGACCCTCGAGCATGGTGATCTTGAAAGCCGTGCCGATGGCGACCGCGTCCCAACCTGGTCCGTGCGGGGCGTGGCGGCGCAGGACGTCACTCTGCTTCTTAAAGGCCTCGGACTCGTCGTGGAGCGCGATCACGCCAACCGATCTCAGGATGGCCTTCCGCAGCCAGCGGAGACCGAAGAGGAGTAGAAGGCAGCCCACAACCAGTTGAACGGTCACGAGCGGGATTTGGGTCAGGGTGGGGCCGAGGATCAGCACGATCGCCAGGAGACAAATCACTCCAGCGAGGCCGCCTGCGATCGCCCCTCTCCAACCTCTCACCGTCCCGACTGCAAGGATCACGGTCAGCGCCTCGACGAATTCAACGGCAGAGGCCAGGAATGCTGCCAGCACCGTCGACCAGGCATGCGTCCAATCGATGATCATGGGTTCCCCTCGATCGACCTTCAAAGCTATGTCGAATTTGTTTCAGGTCTCTCTCATGATTGTAGTATTTACGACGGATGCGCAAGGATGTCGGCTGCGAGCAGGGCGACGCTCCTCCTCCGCATGAGGGACGCGAACATGCACGAAGCGAACGGCAGCTTTGACGACCTCGTGGCAGCACGCCTATCCGACTTGTCCCCTGCCGAGGCAAAGGTGGCTCGCGTGTTCCTCGATAGCCGCGAGGAAGTGCTGTTCGCTTCGGTAGCGTCGCTGGCGGTCCGCGCAGGCACGAGCGACGCCACAGTAATCCGCGCCGCGCGAACACTTGGATTTGAGGGCATGGAAGAGCTCCGTCGACGCATTGCCGACGACATGAAGCTACGTCTGTCCCAAACCGAACGTCTCACAGCGACGTTGGGAAAGATCGGTGGGGACCTTGGGGCGGCCCTGACCCTCACCCTCGATATTCACACTGAGGCTCTATCCAGACTGCGCCGCGACCTGTCGCCGGACCTCTACGCCGCTGCCGCCGCCTTCGTCGCCGAATCCTCTCACGTCGTCGCGTTCGGCATCGGTCCGTCGAGCTGCATCGCCGAATACCTGGCGCTGCAACTCCGTCGTTTTGGGCTTAGAGCCTCAACGATGACCGCGACTGGCCTGCTTGCCGCCGACGACCTTCGGCGCCTGCGCGAAGGCGATCGCCTGATCGTGCTAGCTTACGATCGTGTTTACCCCGAAGTGGCGGCGCTGATGGAAGAGGCCGAGCGGCTGCGCCTCGGTCGTCTGCTCATCACCGACACCCTCGAACCTGTTTTGAAGAGACGGTTCGACCTAACCCTATCGGTGGCACGAGGCCGGG
>JAYVMK010000131.1:0-4927 GCA_043758995.1 Lichenibacterium sp.
TGAAGGGCGCCGGCGAGATCGGCTTTACCATCCTGTCGATCTCGGTATCGCTCATCGCCGTTCTGATTCCGCTTCTGCTCATGAGCGGCATCGTGGGCCGTCTGTTCCGCGAGTTCTCGATCACGCTCGCGCTGACGATCCTGGTCTCCGCCTTCGTATCTCTGACCTTGACCCCCATGATGGCGGCCAAGTTCATGAAGGATCACAAACACGCCAAACACGGCCGCCTCTACATGATGAGCGAGCGCTTCTTCGATGCGCTCCTGAACGGCTATGCGCGCGGACTGGATTTCTGCATCCGTTGGAGGTTCGCAACCCTGCTGGTGTTCTTCGCCACGGTGGGTGTCACCGTCTATCTGTTCATGATCATTCCAAAAGGGTTCTTCCCGAGCCAGGACACCGGCTTGATCATCGGCCAGGCCGAAGGCGCGCAGGATATCTCCTTCGCCGACATGTCGCGGAAGGTCGAGGAACTCGGCGCCATCGTGCAGAAAGACCCGGGCGTATTCTCGGTCGCCATGGCGACCGGTGGATCCGGGGCGACCAACAACGCACGCGTCTACATTACGCTGAAGCCTCGGGAAGAGCGCGATGCCTCGGCGCAGCAGATCATCGCGCGCCTTCGGCCGCAGATCGCCAGAGTGCAGGGTGCTGCCCTGTTCATGCAGGCGGCGCAAGATGTTCGCGTGGGCGGCCGCGCGTCGCGCACCGAATTCCAGTACACGCTGCAGGATCCGAATTTCGACGAGCTGAACGTCTGGTCGCCGCGGCTTCTCGAAAAGCTGAAGACCCTGCCCCAACTCCGCGACGTCGCGACCGATCAGCAATCGGCCGGAACCACGCTGACGCTGACGATCGATCGCGACCAGGCGGCGCGCTACGGTATCTCGGCCCAGGTCATCGACGACACGCTCTACGATGCCTTCGGGCAGCGGCAGATCTCGCAGTACTTCACTCAGGTGAACAGCTACCACGTCATCCTGGAAATCCTGCCGGAGCTGCAGGGCAAGGTCGACTCGCTTACAAAGCTCTACATCCATTCGCCGGCGACGGGCGGGAACGTTCCCATTTCGGCTCTGGCGCATTGGACGACGGATCCGACTCAACCTCTATCGATCAGTCACCAGGGCCAGTTCCCTGCGGTCACGATCTCGTTCAACCTCGCTCCGGGTTCGGCTCTGAGCCAGGCCACGGCGGCGATCAGTCAGGCTCAGGCCGACATGAATCTGCCGGCCACGATCCAGGGCACCTTCCAGGGGACCGCGCAGGCTTTCCAGCAGTCGCTCAGCACGGTGCCGCTGCTCATCGTGGCGGCCCTCGTGGTCGTCTACATCATCTTGGGAATGCTCTACGAGAGCTTCATCCATCCTCTGACCATCTTGTCGACGCTGCCCTCCGCCGGCGTCGGCGCGCTTCTGATCCTGATGGTCGCGGGCTTCGACTTCAGCCTGATCGCCCTCATCGGCATCATCTTGCTGATCGGGATCGTGAAGAAGAACGGGATCATGATGGTCGATTTCGCCATTGTGGCGGAGCGCGACCAGGGCCTGCCCGCCGCAGAGGCGGTTCGCAAGGCGGCGCTGCTACGCTTCCGACCCATCCTGATGACCACGATGGCGGCGATGCTCGGCGGCATTCCGCTGATGCTGGGGCATGGCACGGGTTCGGAGATCCGGCAGCCGCTCGGCTACGCGATGGTGGGCGGACTTATCGTCAGCCAGGTGCTGACGTTGTTCACGACGCCGGTGATCTACATCTATCTCGATCGCCTTGCCGAATGGATCGGCGGTGGCGGCGCCCATCACGAGACCGTGCCAGCCGGCGAACCCGATCTTCTGGTGCGCCAGACGGCACTCCCTCACCGCGAAGCGGCGGAATAGCCTCTCATCCCGTCCACCACGTGGGCGGGATGAGAGTCATCGCTTCAGTCCTTCAGCTTTGCCAACCAAGCGCGGGCCTGGGCCTCGACATTGGCCGGGGCCGTACCGCCATAGCTCGTGCGGCTCGCGACGGATTTCTCGGCACCGAGCACGTCGAAGACGGCCTGCGTAATCCGAGGTTCGACCTCGCGCATGGCCTCGAGCGGCAGATCCTCCAGTGTCGCGCCGCGCTCCGCCGCCAGTGCCACGATGCGCCCCGTGACATGGTGGGCGTGGCGGAACGGCATGTCGAGCTTCTGCACGAGCCAATCGGCAAGGTCGGTGGCGGTGCTGAAGCCGGAGCCGGCCGCGGCCTTCATGCGGGCGAGGTCTGGTGTGATGTCGCGCACCATGCCAGCCATGGCCGGGATGGTCAGAGCGAGCGCGTCGAGCGCGTCGAACGTGCCCTCCTTGTCCTCCTGCATGTCCTTGGAATAGGCGAGGGGAAGGCC
Organism: Lichenibacterium sp.; assembly: GCA_043758995.1. Taxonomy (GTDB): domain Bacteria; phylum Pseudomonadota; class Alphaproteobacteria; order Rhizobiales; family Beijerinckiaceae; genus Lichenihabitans. The sequence goes on from JAYVMK010000131.1 coordinate 2,372, forward strand.
TTTCATCACCACCAGCAGGCCGATCAGGTCGCCGATGACGCGGCCCGACTTGCCGCGCACCAGTTCGGCGGCGTCCGGATTGCGCTTCTGCGGCATGATGGAGGAGCCGGTCGAGAACTTGTCGGAGAGCGTCGCGAAGCCGAATTGCGGCGTCGCCCAGAGCACGATCTCCTCGGCGAAGCGCGACAGATGCACGGCGCAGATCGCCGCAGCAGAGAGGGCTTCGAGCGCGAAGTCGCGGTCCGATACGCTGTCCAGCGAATTGGCGGTGGGCCGGTCGAAGCCAAGCGCATTCGCCACGGCATGACGGTCGATCGGATAGGATGTCCCGGCCAGCGCTGCGGCGCCGAGCGGCGATTCGTTCATGCGGCGGCGCGCATCCGAAAAGCGCCCACGGTCGCGTGCGATCATTTCGACATAAGCCATGAGGTGATGGCCCAGCGTGACCGGCTGCGCCGACTGCAGGTGGGTGAAGCCCGGCATGACCGCGCCGGCATGGGCGAGGGCCTTCTCGGCCAGGGCGAGTTGCAGGTCGTGCAAGGCCGCGTCGACGGCGTCCAGCGTCTCGCGGACCCAGAGGCGGAAGTCGAGCGCCACCTGGTCGTTGCGCGAGCGCGCCGTATGGAGCCGGCCTGCCGCATCGCCGATGAGCGACGCGAGACGCGACTCGACGTTCATATGGATGTCTTCCAGCGCCCGCGAGAAGGTGAAGCTGCCGGCCTCGATTTCGCCCGCGATCCGGTCTAACCCGTCCTGGATCGCGGCGGCATCTTCGGCCGAGACGATCCCGCGCGTGGCCAGCATGGCGGCGTGGGCCTTCGAGCCCGCGATGTCCTGAGCGGCCAGGCGCTGGTCGAAACCGATGGAGGCGTTGATCTCCTCCATGATGCTGTCGGGGCTCGTCGTGAACCGGCCGCCCCACATGGCATTGCTCATCGAAAGCCTCGGATTGAAGAATGGCTGAAGAAACGGAACCAGCGACCGAAGCTGCGGCGGTACCCCGCCGAAGGAGGGCTCGCCCGGCCGCATTCGGTGCGGTCGCGGTTCTTGGGATTGCGGCGGTGGTATATGGCGTCGCGGCGCCAAGCAAGGGCGGGTCCGCGGCCTGCCCGGCGGCCGCCGGCGCGACGGCGAGACTCGACCCGCTCATCCGCGGCGAAGTGGCGGCCATGAGCCTCGCCGATCCGGCCCGCGTCGAACCCGACATCGCCTTCACGACACCCGACGGCAAGCCGACGAGTCTCGCGGCCTTCAGGGGCAAGGCGCTCTTGGTCAACCTCTGGGCGACCTGGTGCGTCCCGTGCCGTAAGGAGATGCCGGCGTTGAATGCCTTGCAGCAGCAGCAGGGCGGAGCGGCGTTTCAGGTCGTTGCGGTCAATGTCGATACGACACGCCTCGAACGACCTGCGGCCTTCCTCAAGGACAATGGCATCACCGATCTTGCGCTCTATTCCGATTCCTCGGCCGACGTGCTGCAGGCGCTGAAGCGTCAGGGCGGCCTGCTCGGCCTCCCGACGACGCTGCTGATCGACAAGAACGGCTGCGAACTCGGCCGCATGGCTGGCCCGGCCGAATGGGCCTCGCCGGACGGGCAGGCGGTGATCCAGGCGCTGAAGGGCTAATCGGGATCGATTGCGGCTCGAAAGCGGGCGAGAGCGGGGCCGATCTCGGCCACGAAGATCTTCGACTTGGCCGCCGCTAGGGCCGCATGTTCCTCGTCGAAGCGGTCGCAGGCGTGCATGGCGACGTGTCTGAACCCGCTCAGGTTGTCGACTGCGATCAACAATCTTTCGCTGTCCAGAACGGCCGGACGTCGACCCTCTACCGGTTCTGCCAAGCGATCGATCAGCGACTTATGCCAATCATAGCCGACTGGCAGAGCCTCATCGAACAGACCAGTCAGCTTCTTCATCGCGTTCTCGAACGAGGTGTAGCCGGCCAGCATGGCGTGCATGAAGGCTACCCGCCGAAAGTAACGGTCCTCGTCGTCCGAGAGATTGCTCGGCCGATTCAAGGCTTCGACCGCCTTGCCGTAATGACGGCATCAGCTTTCGAGGTCTCGTTCGATGTCGCCCCAGAGCTCGGCCATCATGCGAGCACGAGCCCCCGCCGCTCGGACTCGGCTTTGAACCGGGACGCCAAATAGGCTCCCGCATGCGCATCAGGGGGCATGCCGTGAGTGAAACAGATCGCCTCCGCGGCGTCGGCGGCCGTGAGACTCGTCTCACCGGGAAAATCCGCGATGATGTCGACATCGCTGTGCATCCGCATCCGGCCTTCGGCCGTCGAACCGAAGCGGATGAAACGCCCGCCGTGTTCCCGTGCATAGGCTGTCAACGCCGCGTCGATCGACGAGGGCCTGCGCCATCCGCTCCATCTTGAGACGGTGCCGTTCCTTCAAGGTCACGATTCCGTCGGCCATCCCAGCCTCCCGTTTCGCCCGCGCTAGAGTACCACGATCCCCTGGTGCTTGCGCTTGTCTTCGGGCTCGACATGGATGGTCACGGCGGCATCCGGCACCTCGGCCTTGAGCACCCGCTCCAGCCGGTCGCAAAT
>JAYVMK010000132.1:0-3617 GCA_043758995.1 Lichenibacterium sp.
CCTCGAGCCGCGCGAGACCGAGACCCGCATCATGCACGCGCTCGAGGATTACGGCCTGATGCATGTGAAGCTCTACGAGGACATCGCGCGGCACGGCCATATCGCGACGAGCTACGCCTATCCGGTGAAGGTCGAGGGCCGCTACGTCATGGATCCCTCGCCGCTGCCGAAGTTCGACAATCCCAAGATGCACCGCTCGCCGGCCCTGCAGCTTTTCGGCGCCGGCCGCGAGAAGCGCATCTATGCGCTGCCACCCTACACCGACGTGCGCAGCCTCGACTTCGAGGACCATCCCTTCGCGATCCAGCACTTCAAGGAGCCCTGCGCGCTCTGCGGCGGCCGCGATGTCTACCTCGACGAGGTCATCACCGACGACCGCGGCGGGCGCATGTTCGTCTGTTCCGACACCGACCATTGCGGTGCGCGGCAGGCCGAGGGCCACCAGGGCACCGGGCTGCCGCAGCCTGCCGCCGAAGGGGCGATGCGATGAGCCAGGATCCCATTCTCGAGGTCCGCGATCTCGACAAGCGCTATGGCGACCGTATCGGCTGCACGGAGGTGTCCTTCGACCTCTGGCCCGGGGAAGTCCTGGCCATCGTGGGGGAATCCGGGTCGGGCAAGACGACGCTGTTGAACTGCGTTTCGGGCCGGCGTGCGCCCTCGACCGGCACGGTGCGCTACCGCATGCGTGACGGCGTCGCGCGCGATCTCGCCTCGCTCGGCGAGGCCGAGCGGCGCCTGCTGATGCGGACCGACTGGGGCTTCGTTCACCAGAACCCGATCGACGGGTTGCGCATGCGCGTCTCGGCCGGCGCCAATGTGGGCGAGCGGCTGATGGCGATCGGCGACCGCAACTACGGCCGCATCCGTGAAACCGCGGCCGACTGGCTGTCCCGCGTCGAGATCCCGGTAGACCGGATCGACGATCAGCCGACCTCTTTCTCGGGCGGCATGCGCCAGCGCCTGCAGATCGCCCGCAATCTCGTCACCCATCCGCGTCTCGTCTTCATGGACGAGCCGACCGGCGGCCTCGACGTTTCGGTCCAGGCGCGCGTGCTCGACCTGCTGCGCGGCCTCGTGGCGGATCTCGGCCTCGCGGTGGTGATCGTCACCCATGACCTCGCCGTCGCACGGCTGTTGTCTCAGCGGATGATTGTCATGAAGGACGGGCGCGCCGTCGAGGACGGGCTGACGGACCGGGTCCTCGACGATCCTCGCCACCCCTACACCCAGCTTCTCGTCGCCTCGATTCCGGAGTCCTGACGATGATCCACACGGTCGAATCCCCGTCTCTCGAGGTGCGCAGCGTCGCCAAGGCCTTCCGCATGCATCTGCGCGGCGGCATCGAACTGCCCGTGGTGCGCGACGTGAGCTTCGCGGTCGCGCCGGGCGAATGCGTTGTGCTGGGCGGCCCCTCGGGCGTCGGCAAGTCGTCGATCCTGCGCATGGTCTACGGCAATTACGGCGTGGATTCCGGCGCCATCCTGGTGCGCGACCGCGACAGCGGTCTGCTGCTGGATCTCGGTGCCGGTGACCCGCGCGGCGTGCTGGGCCTGCGCAAGACCTCCATCGCCTATGTGAGCCAGTTCCTGCGCGCCGTGCCGCGCGTCTCGGCGGTCGATGTCGTGGCCGAGCCGCTGCTCGGGCGCGGTATAGACCGGGCGGAAGCGCGGATGCGGGCGGCCGCCATGCTGGCGCGGCTGAACCTTCCCGCCGCGTTGCACGAGTTGCCGCCGGCGACCTTCTCGGGGGGCGAGAAACAGCGCGTCAACATCGCGCGCGGCTTCCTCACCGACCATCCGATGCTGCTGCTCGACGAGCCTACGGCCTCGCTCGATGCCGAGAACCGCGATGTCGTGGTCGAGATGATCCGCGAGAAGCTCTCGCGCGGCACTGCGATCCTCGGCATCTTCCACGACGAATCCGTGCGCGATCGTGTCGCCACCCGCATCGTCGACGTCTCCTTCTTTTCGGCGCGGGAGGCCGCATGATGCCGACCAAGCTTACGGCCGACACGCCGCTGGTCCACCCCAGTGCCGAAGTCACGGGCTCGACGCTCGGCCGCTATACCGAAATCGAGGCCCGGTCCTCCGTGTCGGAGACCGTGCTCGGCGACTATTCCTACGTCATGCAGGATTGCCGGATCTGGGCCACCACGATCGGCAAGTTCGTCAATGTGGCGGCGGCGGTGCGTATCAACGCCACGAACCATCCGACCTGGCGGCCGACGCTGCATCATTTCACCTATCGGGCCGAAGACTATTTCGAGGGCGCCGAAGCCGAGGAGGCCTTCTTCGCCTGGCGGCGCGAACACGCCGTGACCATCGGTCATGACGTGTGGATCGGCCATGGCGCCACGATCCTGCCGGGCGTGACGGTCGGCGATGGCGCGGTGATCGGCGCCGGGGCCGTCGTGTCGCGCGATGTTGCCCCTTACACGATCGTCGGCGGCGTACCGGCGCGAGTGATCCGCGAGCGCTTCCCGGTGGAGATCGCCGAGCGCTACTGCGGCCTGGCCTGGTGGGACTGGGACCACGACGCACTCTTCGCCGCGCTGGAGGATTTCCGCCATCTCGACGCCGAAGCCTTCCTCGACCGCTACGAGGGCCGGGTGGGGGCAGGGAGCCGCTGATGCGCGCCGCCGTCTATGCCACGCCGGCGCCCGAGAGCGTCCTGAACCGTCTCGCCGCGGAGTGGCTCGGTCGCGACGCCTTCTCGGGACGGGCGACGCGCCCGGCCGATCCGCGGCGCGATCCGGTCCTCGCCGAAGCGGCGCGCTACGGCTTTCACGCGACACTGCGGGCGCCCTTCCGCCCGAAGCCCGAGCTTGATCTCGGCCAGCTATCGGATCGGCTCGGCGCGCTCTGCGCCGGGCGCTCCGCTCCCGTCATCGGGCGGCTGGTTCTGGGACGGCTCGGCGACTTCTTCGCGCTGATCCCCGCCGCGCCCGAGCCGACCCTGCACGATCTCGAAGGCGACGTTCTCGAGGCCTTCGAGCCCTATCGTGCGCCGCTGACGGCCGACGATGTCGCGAGGCGGCGCCCGGAACGGCTGAGCCCGCGCCAGCGCGAACTCCTCGACCGATGGGGCTATCCCTTCGTGCGCGAGGAGTTCCGCTTTCACATGACCTTGACGGGACCGGTGTCGGGCCCTGCCGACGACTGGCGGACCGAGCTCGAAGCCCGGTTCGCGCCGCTGCTCGACCGGCCGCTGCCCATCGACGGTGTCGGTCTCTTCGTCGAACCCGAGCCGGGCGCGCCCTTCCGGGTCCACAGCTTCCATCCCTTCAGGGCCCCCGAGGTCCTCCAGCCGGCAGGAACGCCATGAGTGAACAGGTTTTCCGCAACGCCCGCATCGTGGTGGGCGATGAGATCGTGCGGGGCAGCCTCGCGGTGCGGGACGGCCGCATCGCCGCGATCGCGTCGGGCCCGTCCTCGGAGGGCGAGGATCTCGGCGGCGACATCCTGATCCCAGGCCTCGTCGAACTCCACACCGATCATATCGAAGGCCATTACCTGCCGCGCCCCAAGGTGCGCTGGAACATGATGGCGGCGCTCCAGGCCCATGACGCCCAGATCGCGGCCTCGGGCATCACCACGGTCTTCGACGCATTGCGT
>JAYVMK010000133.1:0-4778 GCA_043758995.1 Lichenibacterium sp.
GACGGGCAGCCTTTGGTCCTGCTGTCCCGACTGAGAAGGGCCGGAGGTTTTCCGGAGCGCGTCGCCACGACGGACCTCTACCCGAGCGTCGCGGCGCGCGCGGCCGAGAGCGGCGTGAGCTTCTATCTGCTGGGCGGGACCGAGGAGGCCAACCGCCGCGCCACCGAGAACAGCATCGCGGCCTGTCCTGACCTCGAGATCGTCGGCCGGTCGCATGGCTTCCTGTCGGCGAAGGACGAGGTCCGGGTGGTCGCAGAGATCGCCACCCTCAAGCCCGATATTCTCTGGGTGGGACTGGGTGCGCCGCGGGAACAGGCCTTCTGCCTCCGCCATCGCGAGGCGCTGAGCGGCGTCGGCATCATCAAAACCTCAGGCGGCCTCTTCGACTTCCTCAGTGGCGAGAAGCGGCGTGCTCCGGTCGCGCTGCAAAAGGCTGGGCTCGAATGGCTGTTCCGCATGCTGCTGGAACCCCGGCGGCTGGCGTGGCGCTACCTCGTCACGAACCCGCATGCCATGCTGATCATGCTCCGCGCCATGCTGGCACGGCCAGCGTCTCCGCGGTCGGATGGCACGATCGGTGCGGGGGTGGACGAGCTCGCGTCTTGAACGTCGACTGCGGGTCCGAGGGCGACCTCACTCGGAGAGCACCGGCCGTGTCACAAGACACAGGAGCGAAGGATCGATGCCGGTCAGACGCCGCGTTGCCGCCGCGAGACCGATCGCGACGGGAGCCGTCACCACGGTCCACGCCATCGCGGCGCCGAGTGCACCGAACCGGGGAGCGGCCCAAGTGATAAGCCCCACTCGGACCAACAGCGCGACGAACAGCACGCGCGAGTAAAGCTTTTCGTGACCACTTACGAGCAACAGACCATTGGACGGGCCTGACATGGCGGCCGTAAAACTTCCAACAGACAAAACGATGAGCACCCAATAGCCGTCTGCGTAGTGATGCCCAAAGACGTCGAGGAACAGACTACCGAACGCCGCGACCATGACGATCAGTGGACCGGCGATCAGCAACGCCATCGTCATCACCGACCGGAACAAGGCCTGAAGCGCCGGCTTTTGTCCTGCGTGAAAAAGAGTCGAGGCGTGGGTTACGGTATAGCTGTGGAGGCCTCCTGACATCATGGCGAAGACGTTGGCCATGCGAGCAGCGACGAAGTAGAGCCCGGCGACGGCGGGTGACACGAGGAGACCCAGAAGTAGAACCTCGGCATATTGCGCCGCGGCCTCGAGCACGGCCGAAGTCCACATGCTCGTTGCGCGACGAAGCCACTCGCGCCGTCGCATCTCCGATCGCGCGGCACGGATCGACGCGGGGAAGCGACGGTTCAGCGTAATCAGTTGCAGTGTCACAGCAACCGCCATTCCCAAAGCGGCCGCGCCGTAAAAGGCTGCCGGATTGAGGCCCGTCCAAAGGCTCGCCACTACGACCGGGAGCAGGATCAGGCGCCAAGTGAGTTCGCGGTTGGTCTCGGAAACGCCGAAATGGACCACCACCCGCGTAATCTGGCAGGTGAACAGCAGAAGAGTCTGCATGGTCAGAAAGGCCGCGCCGGTTGCGGCCTCGATCGGCGAAAAACGGTAGTAGGGATTCAGCACCCCCACGGCCAGTGTCAGAATGCCGAAGCCGAGAGCGGCTCCAGTCACCACGAACCAACCAAATCTATAGGCGCCCAGCGCCAATCCATGCGCCTCGGCGCTGGTATATTCCCCCCAGGATCGCACCATCAACACATCCTGACCGAAGACAGCCAGCACAGCCAGGAACGACAGAGCGTTGAAGGACACCGCAAGTTGGCCGAAGCCGTGGGGCGACATCGACCGGGCCGCGAGAAGAAAGATGCCCATCATAAGGCCGGTGCCGCTGACCTTGAGGGCAAGGGTGGCGAGCGAGCCCACCATGGCGCGGCGGCGCACCAGCAGCCCCTTCGTCCGTGCGAGCCATAGACCACCCGCCCCCCGCGAGAAGCCGAGGGCCCATATGTCGCTTGGCCTGCTCACCGGACCGTCCTCGGGTTGAAGACCGGGGCACACGTGCGAGACGGGATGGTACCGTCATCGATCATGTCGAGAGCACCGACGCGAGACGGGGCACCGATATCGGAAGCCTCTCAACGGCTTGCGAACTCATGCGGAGCCCTTCGAAGGCGCGTCCATTCGGCATTGTCGGGGTCCGGTCGCTGCGGGCTGAATCCACTTCAACTCTCCGGCGGTTAAGGCCTGTTGAAGCCGATCGGCGGAAGTGCCGAGATCCGCACCGGACGCAGGTCCGCAGGCCTTGATCCTCGCGCCCGGAGCTAAACGAGAGGTCAGTCATAGTCGCCAGAAGCCGCGATGGAAGCGGCTCGCGGCCTCGCCCACACTTCCGCGAGCCGCCGCATGGCCGGCAGCCGCGGCATGATAGCCGAACCGTCGATGCATTCGAGCGCCCCCCAGCGGGTCAGCGTGTGGATGCGCCGCCCCGGCCAGCGCGGGCCGGGCCGCAGCCTGGCCACGACGGTCTCATCGAAGTGGTCCGGGTCGAGCCGGTCTATGCGGGCGATCCCCAGGGCCGTCCCGTAACCGTCGGCGCAGTCCTGGAACGGTCGCCAAAGCGCGCCGCGCCTGCTCGCTACGCCTCCTGCGGGCCGCGCCGAAGCGGCATCGATGCTCACGGGCCGCAGCCCGTGCTCCTCCCAGGGTCCGAACAGGCCCGGTGCGTGCCAGATGCGCAGCGTGTCGGAATAGCCGCCGCGTCCTTCTCGCGTCACAGCGAACATCCAGTAGCGGCCACCGTGCCGGAAGATCGTTGCATCCGCCACCTCCACCCCACTCAGGAGTGTCGCGCAGCGCTCCCACCGCGACGGAAAGTCGAGGCACCGGTAAAGGGTCACGTTGCCGGACAGCGACGCCTCGGGCAACATGTAGAGGTGCCCCGCCTCCTCGATCAGGAAGGGATAGGAGAGGTGCCAAGGTTCTTCAAGCACCGTCATCGGCGCACCGGGTGTAGCGTCCTTCAGTTCGATCGCAGAGATGGTCCCCTTCCCCAAACGATGGTCGAGATCCTCGACGAAAATAGCCTCGCGACCCTTCCAGACGACGGGAAAAGGGTCAGCGAAGAAACGATGGCCCGGGTCGGGCAGGGTATGGAAGGCAGGCCCATCGAGGTCGAGCCGGTCGATGACTCCAGGTCCGTCGTGCCGCCGCCAGCCGACCCGCCAATGCGGCGTGAAGATGCAGAGCTTATAGGCGGCGCGGCCTGCCTGCCGGGCAACGGATTTGAGGAGGACGGCAGCGGGCCTCGGTGGCCCGTGCCGGCGCGGCACAGGAGCAGGGCGTGGTGCCGGTCGCCGAGGAGCGGAGACGAGGCTCTCGATCAGAACGACGGTGCGGGACAGAACGGAATCGAGGGCACCCGTGAGGCCCCCCGCGCCCTCCGACGAGGGGCGACCGAGCGCCAGCGCAGAACCGTCGCGCCGATCCAAGATCGCGATCTCCGGCATGTGGCCGGAGAGCAGGGCCGAGATCACGGCAAGTTCGGAAGGCAATCCGTCGAAGACCGGGCAGAAGGACGCGCCGCGGCCGGACGGCGTCTCGCCGCCATCGAGGTCAAGGACGAGATCGACCTCGTCGTCGTCGGGTCGCCAAGCGTCGGGCGGTACTTCGATGAGGTCGAAGAGCGCCTCACGCCCGCGCCAGAGCACGATCTTCTCGAGTGCGAGGAGCGCCGTCACGGCGCCGGGCAGTGGAGGCCCGGATCGACCGGCACGGAAACGCACATCCGCGCCTGCCAGAAGCCGGTCCCGGATCAGGCCTTGCCAGCGCCGGACGGCATGGGGGGCGACGACGACGTCGATGCGCAAGGTCCGCTCTCCTCAACCAGCCCCTCGATCAAGCTCGCATACTGATCCACCATGGCGTCGACGGGATACCGATCGGCGAGGCGGCGGCCGACGCGCCGGAGCGAGTCGGCAAGACCGGGCTCCGTCAAGATCCTGTCGACCGCTTCCGAAAGGGCTTCGGGGTTTTCCGCATCGGCAAAAAGCGCGCAGGGCGCGCCGTCGACCTGAAGGACGTCTCGAAGAACGTCCAACGTGTTGCACACGACCGGAACACCAGCCTGCGCGGCCTCGACCGGCGCAAGCCCAAACGTCTCGGCGCGACTCGGATGCAGGAAAACGTCGAGCCCGGCCAAGAACACTCCGATGTCTGACGGGTCGAGTTCTCCGACGAAATGCAGTCGGTCGGTCACGCCGAGCGTGGTGGCGAGGTTCTCGAGACGCTCGCGATCGCTGCCCTGGCCGGCAAGCGCCAAGTGAAACGCAGGACGAAGCGCGAGCACCCGAATGGCGCTGTCGATCTGTTTCATAGGGTTCAGCCGAGACGCGCAGCCGAGCAGCGTTACACCCTGCGGAAGACCGAAGACGGCCCGAGCCTCCTCCCGGGTCGCCGCGCTGGTCTTGTCCTGGAACCCGTGGTCGATGCGGAGGACGCGGCGGCTGTAAGGGCGCCAGTATTGCCGGTACATCTCCTCTGTCTCGACAGAATTGATCACGATGCGCGAGTAGGCGCCGATCGACCCGAGGACGGCGTCGGCGCCATTGACCAGTGGATGCAGCATGGCGGCCGCCGAGACTTGGTTGGCGATCACGACCCGTAATCCAAGCGAACGTGCGACAGGCGACGCGATGATGTTGCCGTAGTGCTGAAACGTCAGTACGGCATCGGGCCGCGTATCCCGGAGGACGGCGCGGAGCCGAAAGAGAAATCTGACCACGGACCAGGGCGAC
>JAYVMK010000134.1:0-4840 GCA_043758995.1 Lichenibacterium sp.
TTCGTCGCGGACGTTGTTGCGGGCGTAGTTGGAGACGTAGAGCTGGTCGAAGGTGTTGTCCGGCGACAGCATGTGCACGACCATCATCAGGTCGGGCGAGGATTTCAGCGTCGTGACGCCGAGGCGCTTGACCTCGTCGGGCAGCCGCGGGGTCGCGATGGCGACGCGGTTCTGCGTGAGAACCTGCGCGGTGTCGAGGTTGGTGCCGAGCTTGAACGTGACCGTGATCGAGACGTTGCCGTCGCCCGTCGAATAGGACGACATGTAGATCATGTTCTCGACGCCGTTGATCTCCTGCTCGATCGGCGTCGCCACCGTGGCCGCCACCGTCTTGGCGTCGGCTCCGGGATAGCTGGCGCGGACCACGATCGTGGGCGGGGCGATCTCCGGGTACTGTGCGATCGGCAGGCCGAAATAGGCGATTCCGCCGACGATGACGAGCACCAGGGCCAGCACGGTCGCGAAGATCGGCCGCTCGATGAAGGCGTGGGAGAACTTCACGGCGCTTCTCCTAGCCGCCGGCCGGCGCGCGCGAGGGTGGTAGTTCCGTCATCTTGGGTTGAACCTCGATGCCGGGGCGGACGCGCATCAGCCCGTTGATGACGATCGTCTCGTCGCCCTTGAGGCCGTCCCGGATCACGCGATAGCCGTCGATGCGCGGGCCGGGGCGGACCACCTTGGATGTCACCTTGTTGTCGGCACCGACCACGTAGACGATGCGCCGGTCCTGGTCGGTGCCGAGAGCCTCGTCGGGCACCAGGATGCCCGTATAGGCCTTGCCGCCCGCGATGCTGATGCGCCCGAAGAGGCCCGGCGTCAGGGCCAGGTTCCTGTTCTCCAGCACGGCGCGGCCCCGCATGGTCCCGCTCGCCTGATCGAGCTTCACGTCGACGAAGTCGATATGCCCCTTGTGGGTCGGCTCGCTCTCGCCGGTCAGCGCCACCACGACATCGCGCGAGCCGCCTCGGCCCGTCTGGGCGCCGGGGACGAGGTCGCTGAGGTAATCGAGGAAGGAGCGCTCGTCGGCGTCGAAATAGAACTGGATCGGATCGAGCGACACGACGGTCGTCAGCAGCGTGTCGTTGGCGGTGATGAGGTTGCCGATCGAGACCAGCCGCCGCGAGATCCGCCCCGAGATGGGGGCGCGGATCTCGGTGAATTCCATGTCGAGCTTGGCCCGGACCAGCGCGGCCCTGGCCCGATCGAGGCTGGCGCGGGACGCGAGGGCGGACTGCCGCCGCTGGTCGGCCACCTGGCCGGTGATGTTGCCGGATTTCAGCAGGGCATCGGCGCGATCGAGGTCGCCGGCCGAGAAGTCGACGCTGGCTTGGGCTGAGGCGACGCTGGCCAGGGCATCGTCGAGCGACGCCTTGTAGGGCCGCTGGTCGATGGTGAAGAGTAGGTCTCCGGCCTTGACGAGCGCGCCGTCGGCGAAGTGGATCTCGGCGAGGTAGCCGGAGACGCGCGCCCTAAGATCGACGGTGTCGACCGCCTCGAACCGCCCGATGAAATCGTCGCGCTCCACGATCTCCTTCACGACGGGCTTGGCCACCGACACCGGAGGCGGTGGCGCGTTCTGAGCCCGCGCGGCCTGTGACAGCGTTCCCGAAGCGACGACCATCAGAACCAGGACGGTTGCACGAGCTCCGAAGAGGATCTGCGCGAAGCATGCAGCCGGCGATCGCCCGACTGTCGAACCCGTGATCAGGTGCAGCTTGCGACCGAGCATCAGCCTTGGCTCCGTGACGGAATCGGCACCGCCAATGGATCGCAAGCCTGGAAACCTGGATAGTAAATTCGTACCAGGACCGGGCGTGAAGACCCTGCCCGCGCGGGTTCTCAGGTCCAGATGCTGCCGCGAGGATCGGAGCCAAGGCAGGGCGGCGATGCCGCGGGTCTTGCGCTGCTCGAGCGTTGCCAGGCGCCGGGCGGCGTCCCGGTCAGGCGTTTGAAGGTTTGGCCGAAATGAGCCTGATCGGTGAACCCCATCGCCAGCGCGATGTCGGAGAGCGATTGCGATCCGTCCAGCAGCAGGTGTTTCGCCCGCTCGATCCGCGCTTGCAGAAACCATTGGTGAGGCGAGAGCCCGGTCGACGCTTTGAACCATCGGAAGAAGGACGAGCGAGACAGCCCGTTGAGGCCGGCCAGGGTCTCGAGGGAAACACTCTCGGCCAGATGGGAGCGCAGATAGTCCAGAGTTCGACAGAGACGTCGGGGAGACAGGCCGCTTTCCGCCTCGATCTCAGGAGCGTTCCGCTCCGCCGCGCCCGACCCGCCGCCGGCCATTGCGGGATCGCACGCCGATCCGCCGCCATCGCATCGGTTCGTCTCGATCGAGTCGCGCATGGTCTCACATCCCCGCTCCTGCAGCACAGAATGCCGCAGTGGATCGGTTCAGGCGAGTTATACCAAAGGTTCAATGTCGGCCGTTCTGTCGAGAGCCGTAAGATTTACGTCCTGCTCAGAAGCTGCTCTGGCTCGACTCCAGGCCTGCGATCACACCGGGGGCGCGTTCAGGCGCGCGCGACCTTGGAGGCCATGTCGAGCGTGATGATGCGGGTGAAGGCCTGTTTCAGCATCTGCCGTCCCTCGATGCGGCGCTCCAGCAGCTCGACCGGCCATTCCAGGTAGCGCGCTCCCGATGCGACCCGAACGGTGGCCGAAGCGGGCGTGCGATGCAGGAAGGCGATTTCGCCGATGAAGGTCCGAGGTGACGCCAGGATGGTGCGCCCGGCCTTCTCGACGATGATGTCGCCCTGGAGCACGTAGAAGAGGGAGGTCGGCACGACGCCTTCCTGCGTGAGGGTCACCTCCGCCTCGGCACCATGCCAGGCCGCCAGCTTGGTCAATGTCCGGAACTCACCGGGCGTCAGCCCAGCGAGGGCCGAGAACAGGTCCTGCTCGTCCTGGCTGAGATCCGTCGGCACGCGGTCAAGGATCATGCCGACCAGGACGACGAAGTTCACCACCACGCTGATCACCGGCCAGACGATGTCCTGCCAGTCGGGCACCGGCGACAAAGCGAGCAGGTGCACGCAACCGAGGACCAGGCTGAGGAGAAGGGCCAGCCGCAGTTTGACCTGGTCGCGGAACGCCAAAGCCGCCATCGAGATGATGGACGACAGGTGCACCAGCGCGTGGGACTGCAGCAGGTCGGTCAGCATCGTCCAAGAGGCCTCACGTCGCGACTACCGGGACCCTTGTGCGCCTGCGCGGCGTCGGCGAGCGACGTCCCGTGGAGCCCGATGCGTCATGCTAGCGGCAGAGCGTCGCGGCGTCGATGGTCGCGGGCCGGCCGTCGCAACGCCAGGGAGCAACGGATCCGGCCAGTCGGGCCGGGTCGTGAGCGTGACGGCGCATGGCTCGACTCCGCCCGAGCGCGTCGATGCCATAGGATGACGGGTGTCGATTCGGCCTCGTCGGCCGGTCTTGATGGTTGCGGAGGACGAGCCATGGCGTTGCACTATGCGGTTCTACTCGGTTCCGTGCGGCGGGATCGGATGGGTCTCCGGGCCTCCCGGATGATCATGGCGGCGCTGTCGGCCCGGGGCCATCGGGCGACCCTGGTCGACCCTCTCGACCTGCAACTGCCGCTGCTCGACCGCATGTACAAGGAATACCCGGCCGGCGAAGCGCCCGACAATCTCAGCCGACTGGCCGAGCTTTATCGCGGTGTGGACGGTTTCGTGATGGTCAGTGCCGAATACAACAACGGCATTCCGCCGGCGTTGAAGAACCTGCTGGACCATTTTCTCGAAGAGTATTTCTTCAGGCCGTCGGCCATCCTCTGCTATTCTGCCGGACAGTTCGGCGGTGTCCGCGGCGCCATGCAGCTCAGGATGACGCTGGCCGAACTCGGCATGTCGAGCATCCCGAGCCTGCTGCGGATCGCCAGGATCGGGCAGGCGTTGGACGAGAATGGCGTTCCGGCCGATCCCCGCACGGAGCGCGCCATGACGCGCTTCCTCGACGAACTCGATTGGTATGCCCGCGCCATGAGTCGAGAGCGCGCGCTCTCCGGCACACCGTACTGACGCGCGGCACCGGTCAGCGGCTTCGCCCGCGGCGGCGAGGCCTGACCCTGGGTCAAAAAAACATTTGTGTGGCGACGCAATTCCTGCAACCTAGATCGGCTGCAGATAGGACAGCTTTGCTGACCCATCGGCGTCCACTCCGACCGGATGACGGACAGGGTGGGCGGTTTTGTGGCAGGTCTCATCGGAGACCGCCGAAACCGCGTCGGACGGTGGGCATCGGCCTGTCGACTCCGACAACAGGATATGGGCACGGCCCATCATCTCGGGATCACGAGGGGAGCATCGTTCCATGAGCATGGACGAGGGGAAGATCATCGGCACTGCATCGCCCGCCCGCGCGGCGCGTGAAGCTCGCGCGGCGGACATCGCGCTGCGCGTGACCGAGCCGAAACCCGTGCCGACTCTTCGCGATCCTGGCCTGCCCGCCGCGCAAGGACTTTACGATCCGGCGAACGAGCACGATGCCTGCGGCGTCGGCTTCGTGGCCGACATGAAGAACCGTCGCTCGCACAAGATCGTCGCCATGGGGCTCCAGATCCTGGAGAACCTCGACCATCGCGGCGCCGTGGGTGCCGACATGCATGCCGGCGACGGCTGCGGCATGCTCACCCAGATCCCGCACGACTTCTTCGCCGCCGAGGCCGAGCGGTTGGGCTTCACGCTGCCCGAGCCAGGACGGTACGGCGTCGGCTTCCTGTTCATGCCGCGCGATCCCGAGTCACGCGCCGCCATCGAGTCCATCGTGGCCAAGGCGGTCGCCGACGAGGGGCAGGTGCTGCTCGGCTGGCGCGACGTGCCGGTGG
>JAYVMK010000135.1:0-5381 GCA_043758995.1 Lichenibacterium sp.
CGCCACCGCATAGGCGCGGGCCTCCAAGGTCTGCTGATCGACTCCGTGATGTGCGCCGGCCGAAAGCGCCGAGCCCTGGCCCGTCTCGAAATACATGACGTTGTTGCCGACGGTGCCGCGCTTCAGCCCTCGGCCTGCGTCATGGGCTTCGGCGAGAAGGCCGAGCGTGACCCCGAACGACGCATTGGCGGCCTCCGTGCCGGCGATCGATTGGAACACGAGGTCCACCGGAACGCCCGCCTCGATCAGGGCGATCGAGGTCGTGGCATGGGTCAGCACGCAGGCCTGGGTCGGGATGTCGTGGCGCGTGATCACCTCGTCGAGCAGATGGCACAGACGCGCCAGGACGGCGGGCGAATCGGAGACCGGGTTGATGCCGATGACGGCATCGCCGCAGCCATAGAGCAGGCCTTCCGCCACCGTGGCGGCGATCCCGTCCGCGTCATCGGTCGGGTGGTTCGGCTGCAGGCGGACCGCCATCGTGCCGGGGAGGCCGATCGTGTTGCGGAAGCGGGTCACGACGCGGCACTTGCGGGCCGCCAGGACGAGATCCTGGTTGCGCATGATCTTGGACGCGGCGGCCGCCATCTCGGGTGTGACACCGGGCGCGATGCGGGCCAGCATGGCCGGAGTGGCGAGATCGGAGAGGAGCCAATCGCGGAAGCCGCCGACGGTCAGATGGGCGATCGGGGCGAAAGCCGCATCGTCATGACGTTCGATCACGAGCCGCGTGACGTCGTCCTCCTCGTAGGGGATCAGCGGCTCGGCCAGAAAGGTTTTCAAGGGCAGATCGGCGAGACAATGGCGCGCCGCCATACCCTCCTCGGCCGAGCCGGCCGCGATGCCGGCCAGCATGTCGCCGGACCGCAGTGGCGTCGCCTTGGCCATCAGATCCTTCAGATCGGCGAAGGCCCAGGTGGTCCGGCCAACGGCGTAGCGATAGGCCATGTGCATTGCCCTCCTCGGGTTCGATGCGAGGCGTCGCACCGTAGCCGGACACGGTTCTGCGTCGTCCACGCGACGCAAGATACATGCCTTCGCACGAGTCGGCTCACGCGATCGCGGCGACGCCGATGAGCTACTTGAAGGCGTTGGGCAACGCTTCCCGTTCCTTCTGCGCCGTCGGGCGGTAATCGTAGGTGGGGAAGAATTCGGTGTGATAGCCGCCCCAGGCGGTCTTTTCGATCGCCCGATTGACCTCGCGTAGCCGCTCCGCGGGGAAGCGCAGCGTGACCACCTGCCCAACGCCCATCAACACGTTCCAGGACAGGACCTCGACGCCGGGCGGTGGGAAGTTTTCGTAGAAGCCCTGCTTCCTCAGCCTCGCATTGATCTCGTCGAGGGTTTGCGATTCGTCGTGTTTGAGAAAGATCGTCAGCGTCGTCATCCCGACGTCGGCCGGAGCCACGGCGGGAGAGGGCGCTGCAGGGGCTGCAGGCGCAGTCTGGGCGAGTGCCTGCGACGCTCCGCCGAGGCAGAGGATCAGCGCCAGGGCATGATGGCGAAGGGTAAGCATCGATGATCCTTTCGAGGGGGCACCTTGCGGGCGCGGCCCCAGTCTTCACGTCCGTGCGGCTGCGTGCCCGGTGACGACGCGGGCTGAACACCGTCGCCGAACTGTCAGAAAGCCGTGCTAGCGCAGCATCCTAACCTATGGCAGCTTCGCCGCACGGCACCGTCACACACTGGGGTAGATGATGAAGACAGCCACGAAGTTCCTGGCCTCGCTCTCGACGCTGGCGGTGCTGGCGGCCTCTACGGGTTCGGCTTGGGCCCAATCCTCCGCCGATCTCGTCAAGGCCGCCAAGGCCGAGGGCCAGTTGTCGGTCATCGCGCTTCCACACGACTGGTGCGGCTACGGCGGCATGATCGACGGGTTCAAGGCCAAATACGGTCTGACGCTCAACGAGCTCAACCCGGACGCCGGCTCGGGTGACGAAGTCGAGGCCATTCGCGCCAACAAGGGTAACAAGGGTCCGCAGGCCCCCGACGTGATCGACGTCGGCCTGTCCTTCGGCCCGACCGCCAAGGCGGAAGGGCTGCTGATGCCCTACAAGGTCTCGACCTGGGACTCGATCCCCGCCGACGATAAGGATGCCGACGGCGCCTGGTACGGCGACTATTACGGCGTGCTCACCTTCGAGGTGAACAAGGATATCGTGAAGACCTCGCCGACGGATTGGCCGGATCTGCTCGGCGCCGACTACAAGAACAGCGTCGCTCTGGCGGGCGACCCCCGCACGTCGAACCAGGCCATCCTCGCCGTCTATGCGGCCGGCCTGGCGAAGGGCGGCGACGACGCCGGCAAGGCCGCTCAGGCCGGGCTCGACTATTTCGCCGCCCTGAACAAGGCCGGCAATCTCGTCCCCACCATCGGCAAAGTGGCGTCGCTGGCGCAGGGCGCAACCCCGATCGTCGTCCGCTGGGACTACAACGCCCTCGCCGATCGCGACACGCTGAACGGAAATCCCGCCGTCGACGTCGTGGTGCCGAAGAGCGGTGTCGTGGCGGGGGTCTACGTCCAGGCCATCTCGGCCTTCGCGCCGCATCCCAACGCCGCCAAGCTCTGGATGGACTACGTCTATTCGGACGAGGGACAACTCGCCTATCTGAAGGGCTACTGCCACCCGATCCGTTATCAGGCGCTGGTCAAGGACAGCAAGGTTCCGGCCGACCTGATGAAGAAGCTGCCCCCGGCCGAAGCCTATGCCCATGCGGCCTTCCCCAGCATCGAGCAGCAAAATGCCTCCAAGGCCGTGATCACCACGGGCTGGGACAAGACGGTCGGCGCCAACGTCAAGTAAAGGCGCGAACCGAAGCTAAAGGGGGCGGACCCGGTCCGCTCCCTCCACCCTGCTTAGCATGGTCCCCTCTCCCTCCGGGTCACAGGACTCACAGATCTCCGTGTCGTGCGACGCCCCAGGCGATGTCCCGGACAGATGTGTGAAGGCCATGGCGCTGCGGGGAGGAGACGACACCTGAGCCGCCGCGTCTCCGGCCCCTCTGGGGCGCGGGGGGCACCCGAAGGGTGGTGGCTAGGGGCGGGCGGGGTACTGCCGAGGTGACCGGTCGGTTTGATAGACCCATTCGAGACGAGGCACGATGGAGCAGGTCGAGGCGCTCGCGCCGATCACGATGCCGATGCAGCCGCGGGCGCCGCTGTCGCTCGCCTGGCTCGGCGTCGTGCCGTTCTTCTCCTTCGCGGCGCTCTTCCTGCTATTGCCGACGGCCTATCTCGTGGTCGGAGCCTTCCAGGACAACGAGGGCCATTTCACCCTTGCCAATCTGGCCGGGCTGCTCGAGCCCGGCATCGTCAGCGCCTATGCGATCAGCCTCGAGGTCAGCGCCGCCTCGGCGATCCTCGGCGCCATCCTGGGATTCATGCTGGCCTGGGCGGTCGTGCTCGGCGGGCTGCCGCGCTGGCTGAGACCCGTGCTGATGACCTTCAGCGGCGTGGCGTCGAACTTCGCCGGCCTGCCGCTAGCCTTCGCCTTCATCGCCACGCTGGGGCGCACCGGCCTGGTCACGACCATCCTGCAGAGCGTCTTCGGCTTCAGCCTGTACCGGACAGGGTTCAACATCCTGAGCTTCTGGGGCCTGACGCTGACCTACCTCTACTTCCAAATTCCCCTGATGGTGCTCATCCTCACGCCGGCGCTCGACGGGCTGAAGCGCGAGTGGCGCGAAGCCGCCACCATCCTCGGCGCCTCGCCCTTCACCTACTGGCGCTATGTCGTCATCCCCATCCTGTGGCCGAGCCTGCTCGGCACCACGCTGCTGCTCTTCGCGAATTCCTTCGGCGCCATCGCCACCGCCTATGGGCTGACGGGCTCGACGCTGAACCTCGTCACGATCCTGCTCTACGCCCAGATCCGCGGCGACGTGCTGCACAATCCCCATCTCGGCTATGCGCTGGCGCTCGGCATGGTGGTGATCACCGGCCTCTCCAACGCCCTCTATATCGTGCTGCGCACGCGCTCCGAGCGGTGGCTGCGATGAAGCGCCCCACAATCGGCGCCTGGGCGGCCCTGGCGATCGGCGTCGCCTATTTCATCGTGCCTTTGATCGGCACGGTCGAATTCTCGATGCGGATCCGGCGGGGCACCTATAGTTTCGACGCCTACCGCAACGTCCTGTCGGACCCGGCGTTCTGGAACACCTTCGGATTCTCGGCCGCCGCCGCGGTCGCCACCATCCTGGTCGGGACGCTGCTCGTGGTTCCGACTGCCTATTGGATCCGGCTGAAGCTGCCCTGGCTCAAGCCTTACGTCGAATTCATCACCCTGATGCCGCTGGTGATCCCGGCCATCGTTCTCGTCTTCGGCTATCTCAAGCTCTACAATTCGTCGTCCTACCTGCCTCTGACCGGCCAAGCCTGGAGCACCGACATCCTGCTGGTCTGCGGCTATGTGGTGCTGGCCCTACCCTACCTCTATCGGGCCGTCGATACGGGGCTGCGCACCATCGACGTGCGCAGCCTGACGGAAGCAGCCGAGAGCCTCGGGGCCGCGCGGGTCACCATCCTGTTCCGCGTCATCTTCCCGAATGTCCGAACCGCCGTCCTGAGCGGCGCCTTCCTGACCTTCGCCATCGTCATCGGCGAGTTCACGCTGGCGAGCCTGCTCGATCGTCCCGCTTTCGGGCCGTACCTGCAGCTCGTGGGCGCCAACAAGGCTTACGAGCCTTCCGCCCTCGCCTTCATCGCTTTCGCGGTCACCTGGGCCTGTATGGGGCTGATCCAGCTCTTCGCCCGCGATCCGACGGCCCGCTCGATCAAGGTCTGACCCGCATGAGCTTCCTCTCGATCGAGCATCTCACCAAGAGCTACGGCGCCCATCAGGTGGTGCAGCGCTTCGACCTCGACGTGCAGGCCGGAGAATTCGTCTCCTTCCTGGGACCCTCCGGCTGCGGCAAGACAACGACGCTGCGGATGATCGCGGGTTTCGAGACCGCGACCTCGGGCGCGATCCGTATCGAGGGGCGGGACGTCACCCATCTGCCGCCCAACGCGCGCAACGTCGGCATGGTGTTCCAGAACTACGCGCTGTTCCCCAACATGACGGTGGCGCAGAATGTCGCCTTCGGCCTGAAAGTGGCGAAGAAGAGCAGCGCCGACATCCGGACGCGGGTCGCCGAAATGCTCGGTGTCGTGAAGCTCGGCCAACTGGCCGATCGCTTTCCCTACCAGATCTCCGGCGGCCAGCAGCAGCGCGTGGCCCTGGCCCGCGCCCTCGCCACCTCGCCGAAACTCCTGCTTCTCGACGAGCCGCTCTCGGCCCTCGACGCCAAGGTTCGTGTCGCGCTGCGCGACGAATTGAAGGCGCTCCAGCGCACGCTCGGCATCACCACGGTCTTCGTCACGCACGACCAGGAAGAGGCCC
>JAYVMK010000136.1:0-5592 GCA_043758995.1 Lichenibacterium sp.
CTCGGAATTCGCCCAGGCCGACGTCGCCTTCGTGATCGGCGCCAACGACGTCACCAATCCATCGGCGAAGACCGACAAGGCGTCGCCCATCTACGGCATGCCGGTGCTCGACGTGGAGAAGGCCAAGACGGTGCTGTTCATCAAACGCGGCATGGGGTCGGGCTATGCCGGTGTCGAGAACGAGCTGTTCTTCCGCGACAATACGATGATGCTCTTCGCCGATGCGAAGAAGATGGTCGATAGCATCATCAAGAACCTCGACTGAGGCGAGCCGCCGCGTCGCGTGAACGTCTTCTCCTCGGCCAGGCAGGGGAGGGGCCTCGTCGCCTGTCGGCGAGGCGGGGCGACGCGGGCCACCGCGGAGACGGCGCCCTGGCGGAGGGTCGTCATCGGGCCGTCGTCGCCGCTCGGATAGGGTGCCGGTCATCCGCGGAGCCGAGAGACCGACATGACCGATCCCACCCTTCCGTCCGGCATCACTCGCCGTCAGACTTTCTCGGTCGCGGCCGGTCTGGCTCTCGTGCTCGGTGAAGGGGCCGAACAGGCCGTTGCGGCGCCCCCGGCCGAGACCGCCACCGGTACGGTCTTCGAGGATGTCGACGGCAACGGTCGCCGCAGCGCCGCAGCCCCGGGCCTCCCGGGCGTGCTCGTTTCGAACGGCCGCGACGTTGTGAAGACCGACGCCGCGGGCCGCTGGAGCCTGCCGGCGCGCGCCGGCGACGCGCTCTTCGTCATCAAGCCGACCGGCTACATGACGCCGGTCGATCCCGTGACGCTGCTGCCGCGCTTCTCCTACCTGCATGTGCCGGAGGGGACACCGGCGAGCCTCGGCTTCCGCTTCGCCGGCATCGCCCCGACGGGGCCGCTGCCCGCCAGCATCGACTTTCCGTTGCGCCGGCAGGACGAGGCCGCCAAATTCGACGTGCTGCTCTTCACCGACCCGCAGCCCGAAACGCTGGCCGAACTCGGCTTCATCCGCGACGACGTGGTGGCGACGACGACCGGCATGCCGGCGGCCTTCGGCATCACCTGCGGCGACCTGATGTTCGACGACCTCGCCAACTACGCCCGCTACAATGCCATCGTCGGCACGATCGGCATGCCCTGGTACAATCTGCCGGGCAATCACGACATGAACTTCGAGGCGCCGGACAACACCGTCTCGCGCGAGACGTTCAAGCGCGTCTTCGGCGCGCGATACAGTGCCTTCCAATATGGTGGCACGACGTTCCTGACCTTGGACAACGTCGATTATCTCGGAACCGACCCGACCAAGCCCAATGCTTTCGGCAAGTACCAGGGGCGGTTCGGCGCGGACCAGCTGTCCTTCGTTCGCAACCTGCTCGCCAACATACCGCAGGACGGCCTCGTGGTGATCTGCCACCATATTCCGCTGAAGACCATGTCGGGCACCGATCCCAACACCGCCAATACCGACACGGCGGACTTCTTCGCCGCGATCGCAAGCCACTCGAATGTGGTGAGTTTCTCGGGCCACACCCACACCAACGAGCATTGGTATCTGGATCGGCCCGGCGGCGGGCAGCATCATCACCATGTGCTGGCCGCCGTTTCGGGCAGCTGGTGGAGCGGTCCCTTCGACGAGCGCGGCATTCCCGTCGCGCTGCAGAGCGACGGGGCGCCGAACGGCTTCCACGTCCTGTCCATCGATGGTCCGCGCTACGAGACGACGTTGGTGCCGGCCCGGGACCCCTCGCGCGGCCAGATGCGCATCATGATCGACAGCCAGCTTCACCGCGACGGCCCGGAAATTCTCGGCGAATATGCGCCCGGCGCGCTGCTCAACGGCCCGATCGCGCGCGACGCCGTCGCCTCGACCCGCGTGCTGGTCAATCTCTTCGACGGCGGCCCGCGCTCCGAAGTGTCGATGGTGCTCGGCCGCGGCGGAAAGTCGATCCCGCTCGCCAAGGTCGAGCGCCTCGACCCCTTCGTGCAGGAGGTCTATGCCCGCAACGCCGCCGTGAAGAAGCCTTGGGTCAAGCCCGACATCGTCACCCATCTGTTCCAGGCGACGCTCCCGGCCGATCTGCCGCCCGGCACTCATCGGATCAGCGTCACCGCCAAGGACGAGTACGGCCGGCTTCACAGGAGCGGCTTGGTGCTGGAGGTGACGGGCTGAAGACAGCTTCAGCTCGTGGAAGGGGCCAGGCGCGCTGCAGGCCGGGTCGATGCGCCAAAGCGGCGATCAACTCAGGTCTGTAAGCACGGCGTCCCTGGCACTCTGACGCGGACTCGTCGGCGCAATCTCGCAGCGATTCCAGCCGCCGGACTTCGCGGCGTAGAGCGCCTTGTCGGCGCGCACGACGAGTTCATCCTGATGCTGGCCCGCTCGAGGAACGATGCAGGCGATGCCCACGCTGACGGTCGCGATCCGGTTGCGCGTGCTCGGGCTCCGCTCCTGAAGATCGAACACGGCCTGTCTGATGGATTCGGCGACGGCCGCGGCACCGTCGATGCTTGTGCTCGGAAGCAGGACTGCGAATTCCTCTCCACCGTACCGGGCCGCGAGATCGCCTGCCCGGTGAACCCGGCTTGCGATCGCCCTGGCGATCTTCTGGAGAAGATGGTCGCCCTTCCGGTGCCCGAACGTGTCGTTGTAGCCTTTGAAGAAGTCGGCATCGATCATCAACAGCGCGACCTCGGTCTGGTGCCGAAGCGCTCTCTGCCACTCGCTCTCGAGCGTTTTCTCGAACAGACGACGGTTGGCCAGATCCGTCAGGCCGTCCGTCGAGGCGAGGCGTTCCAGGGCGGCCTCGACCTCCGTGCGCCTGACCAATTCTGCCTGGAGCAGGGTGAGAAACAACAGGGAACTCACACACAGCAGCGCCAGCACCGCCCCGACGATCACGGACTTCTTCCACCAGTCGGCATAGGCTTGGTCAGTTGATATCTCGACCACCTGGATCAACGGGAGACTGCCGACCCTGTGAAACGAGATGATCCGCCGCTTGCCGTCGACCGGCGAGGCGCCCTCGTAAGACCCAAGGCGGACCGCTCTGATGTAGGCGAAACCGTCGGTCGGACTGACGTTACGATTGATGTCGGACGCGATGTAGGGCTTCCGTGTCACGAGCGTGCCGTCGGTCCTGAACAGCGTGATGGAGCCGTCGTCGCCAACGTCCAGGCCGGAATAGAGCCGGTTGAGATAGTCGATTCGCAAGGACGCCAGAGCGACGCCGCCGAAGGTCCCGTCTGGATTGTTGATGCGGCGGGTCAGCGCCACCGTCCACTGGCCACTGAGCCGGCTGACGAAGGGCTTGCTGACGAAGAGGCCCAAGCCGGTATTTCCCGTATGGACGCGGAAATAATCCCGGTCTGAAAACACATCGGGTTTGGGGTCGAGCACCTTGGAGTTGGCGCGAACGACCCCGTCGGCGTCCAGCACCAACATGCTTCCGCTACCATCAGCGTCGGCGGAGCGATCGAACATGATCTTCTGGCGGAGCGCTGGGCTGAGACCTCGGACGGCAGGGTCCTCGCAGGACTCGACGACGGCCCGGAGGGACAAATCGAGGAGTTCGATATTGCGGTCGACATCGTGAGCGACGGCTGCGGTCAGGTTCGCGGCAGACGTCTCGACGTTGCGGGCCACATCCCGACGCGCTCCGAGTGCTACGTAGACGAAGATCGAGCAGAGGGCGATCAACGCCGCGGAGGCGACCACAAGCATGAGGAGCCGCGCCACCCGGCTCCGGATCAGTCTTGAGAGAGTCTCAGGAGACAACCAACTCAGGGTACGCAAGACGACTCCTCCCGCGCTCGACCCTGAAGATCATCTTATACAATCGCGTTAATGGCCCGGCTCAGATGGCACCGAGGCCGTGCCGCCGCTCACAAAATGCGGAGCGTTCTCGGTTTTACATCGACTCTGAGCCCGTTCGACCTGAGTTTGAACCTGACCTGCGCGGCACGATGCGGCGCGCGAGGTTCTTCGAATCCAAGGTGCGGGAGCGGACCGGTGAGTCCTCCGGTGCCTCATTCAGAGTTTCGCGAGGACCGGCGGCAAGATCCGCACGTCGTAACCAGGCGCGGGATGGCCCGTTTCCTGTCGTTTGCGCATCATGGCGTCCCGGGCAGAGAGACACTCGTCCGAACCGGCGTCGAAAGATCGGCAGACGGTCGGCCGGCGTCCGTAGATGCCACACGCGACAGCCTCTCCGATCGTGCCGAGGAGGGCCGCGCATCGAAAGCTCGTCCCCTCCGTCACCATGCAGCGGAGGTTGGCGACGTTTTGAACGAGCGAGACCGGCACGTCGTCCTCCTCGTCGAGGATGACGGCGCCGGCTTCGGCGCAGCAGGCGCCACAGGTCTGGCAATCGAACACGTCGGCGGAGTGCTCCGAGGCGGATGGGGCAGCATCAGGCATGAAGGGTTCCCGTGAGCCTTGGCCGTATCACAGGGAGAAGCGCGGCGTCATGCCGGATCACCGGCCCGGCCGGGACGGGCGCGCCCCCAGACCCATCAGGGTTCTCCGCCTTGGGTCGCCTCGTACCAGGCCGCGTAGGGCGTGTTACGAGCCATTGTCCGGTTGAGATCCGGTGCGCCGTCGTCCCACCAGACCGCGCCGCGCTCTCCCAAGGCGATCTTGGCGGCGTCGACAGCCTCGCGGGCCGTGACCAGTCCTTTGGCGTCGCCTTGGCGTCGGGCTCGGCCGACCTCACGACGCGCCGCCATCAGGGCCACCGTCAGACGGCGCCGTTCCGCGTCCGGGATCCATGGATCCGTGCATCGCCAGAGCCGGCCGCGGACCACGAAATAGCGTCCGTCGGGCGTCACCGGATAGTCATTGCCGACCTTGGAGATCTCCTGAGACATGCGTCGGCGCTTCCTGTTGCATCCTGGTGCGCCGCGGGTGAACCTCCGCCGCGAGCGCGACCACGGCGCAGGGGCCGCTGTGGCCTGCCTGCGGGTTCGCCGGGATCGATGATGACAAAGCTTTCGCACACCGCCGTGATGATTATCGCGGTTCTCACGTTCTGCTCCGCGACGGAGCAAGCCAGCGCTGCGGCGCGGCGAGGCGGACACTTCGTCGGCGGTTACGGCCCCCACCATCGCGGCGCCCACGAGGTCGGCGGCCACCGGCCCTTCCACCCGATCCGGGCTCTCTTGCGACACCTGTGACAGTGTTCGAAGCGCTGTCGGAAGCGCTTCGACCGATGAGATGGAGGTGCGGCGGGCCGGTCGACCCGCTGGGCCAGGGCTCCTCGTTGCGATCCGGTCTAACCGGCAAAGAGGAAGGCCAGCGCCAGGAGAACGTAAACGCCGACCAGCAGCAGGCCCTCGAACCAGGTCGTTTCTCCATCGGCCGCCACGGAATTGACGATGAAGGCCGTCGCCGCGATGGCGAAGAGGTCGAGCGGATTGGCGAAGACCAGCGACATCGGTTGACCGAGCAGGAACGACGCGACGACGAGCAGCGGCGCCACCACCAGAGCGATCTGGATCGCCGACCCGATGCAGATATCCATGACGAGGTTCATGCGATCGCGATGGGCGAAGAGAACCGCGGCGAAGAGGTCCGCCGACGTCCCGACCAGCGCCAGCACCACCACGCCGAGGAAGAGGGGAGAG
>JAYVMK010000137.1:0-5701 GCA_043758995.1 Lichenibacterium sp.
CGCCCACGTAGGATGAGACCATCTTGCGGATCTGCCCGTTGTTCAGCAGCGTCCAGAGCCCGAATCCGTCGGCTCCGCAATTGTTGGAGATGACGGTGAGATCCTTCACCCCCGAGCGCTTGAGGGCCTCGATCAGGTGTTCGGGATTGCCGGATAGGCCGAAGCCCCCGGACATGATCGTCATGCCGTCGAACAGCACGCCCGCGAGGGCCGCATCGGCATCGGCTCGGATCTTGTTGCGTGACATGGTGTTCTTCGCTTCCGGCGTCAGATGATGGGGGCGTCGGGGACGGTGCCGAGCGCCTTGCGGGCCAGCGTGAAGTCCCAGTCGACCCGCCAGAACGGCTCGCCGAAACCGCTCTCCGCGATGGCCACCGGCTCCTCCACCTTCCTGAAGTCGCCGATCAGGCTTTCCTTCACGCCGAAGACCGCGTCCTCGGACAGATAGGGGCAGTCGGGCGTGAAGATGTGGGTGATCACCGGGTCGAAGCCCGGCGCCGTGACGATGAAGTGGATGTGGGCCGCGCGGTTCGGGTGCCGGCCGAGCGCCCCCAGCATCTTGCCCACCGGGCCGTCGTCGGGGATCGGGTAGTGGCGCGGCTTGACGGAGCGGAACCAGTAGCGGCCGTCCGCGTCGCTCTCGAAGACGCCACGCAGGTTGAAGTCGGGCTGCACGCCCTTCTGCTGCACGTCGTAGAACCCGTCCTCGTTGGTCTGCCACACGTCGATCGTGGCACCCGCGATCGCGCGGCCCTCGGTATCGACGACGCGTCCCCGCACGATGGAGGGCTCGCCCTTGCCGTCAAGGCAGATATTGGCGCCATGCGGGTAGCGCGGCGCATCGGGCACGTAGAAGGGCCCCAGGATCGTGTTCTCGGTCGCGCCGTTCGGCCGACGATGGTTGATGGCGTCGACCAGCATGGAGATGCCCAGTGTGTCCGAGAGCAGGATGAACTCCTGCCGCCAGTCGGTGCACATGTGGCCGGTGTCGGTCAGGAACTTGATCGCCGCCATCCATTCGTCGTGGGTGGGTTCGATCTCCTTCACGGCCGCATGCAGGTGCTTCACCACCGCGGTCATCACCTCGCGCAGGCGAGGAGTCACCTCAGGCCCCATGCGGGCGTTGACGACGTCCTCGGACCCCTGCTCCTCGAAATAGGGAAAGCTCTGTCCCTGCGTCTTCGCCTCGCTCATGGATCATCTCCTCTGACGGTTCTTGGTTGGTCTACTGTCGATCGGTCAGGCTCGTTCGAGCGCCAGAGCGATGCCCTGCCCGACCCCGATGCACATGGTGGCGAGCGCTCGTTTCCCGCCCGACAGGGCCAGTTCCAGTGCGGCGGTGCCGGTGATCCTGGCGCCCGAGGCCCCGAGCGGATGGCCGAGCGCGATGGCGCCGCCGTTCGGATTCACGATTGTTGCATCTTCCGGCAGGCCCAGTGCGCGCAGCACCGCCAGCGCCTGCGAGGCGAAAGCCTCGTTGAGTTCGACGACGTCGAAGTCGCCGATGGTCAGGCCGAGCCGCGCCATGAGCTTCTCCGTCGCCGGCGCCGGGCCGAAGCCCATGATGCGCGGCGCCACCCCGGCGGTGGCGGCACCGAGCACGCGCGCCATCGGCACGAGGCCGTGCCGCTTCAGTGCCGCCTCCGAAACCATCAGCAGGGCCGCGGCACCATCGTTGACCCCCGACGCGTTGCCGGCCGTGACGGTGCCGCTCTCGCGGAAGGGTGTCGGGAGCTTGGCGAGGCTCTCGACCGTCGTGCCGGCCCGCGGGTGCTCGTCGGTGTCGACGACGCGGGGCTCGCCCTTGCGCTGCGGGATGCGGACGGGCGCGATCTCGCGAGCGAGGCGTCCGCTGGCCTGGGCCGCGATGGCGCGCGCTTGGCTGCGGGCCGCGTAGGCATCCTGGTCGGCACGGGAGATGCCGAAGGCCTGGGCGACGTTTTCGCCCGTCTCGGGCATGGAGTCGACGCCCCAGCGCTTGCGCATCTCGGGATTGACGAAGCGCCAGCCGATCGTCGTGTCGTGGATCTCGGCTTGGCGCGAAAAGGCCGTGTCGGCCTTCGGCATGACGAAAGGCGCGCGCGACATGCTTTCCACGCCGCCCGCCACGATGAGGTCGGCTTCGCCCGTCTTGATCTGCCGCGCCGCGATTGCGACCGCGTCCATGCCTGAGCCGCAGAGCCGGTTGACGGTCGTGCCCGGCACGGTCTCGGGCAGGCCCGAGAGCAACGCCGCCATGCGGGCGACGTTGCGGTTGTCCTCGCCGGCCTGGTTGGCGCAGCCGAGGATCACCTCGTCGATCAGCGACGTCTCGAGGCCGGGGTGTCGCTGCATCAGAGCAGCGATCGCCGTCGCGGCGAGGTCGTCGGGACGGACGCTCGCAAGCGCGCCGCCGAACCGGCCGATGGGGGTGCGGATGAAGTCGACGAGGTAGGCTTCGGTCATGGCTGCTCCCGCCATCAGGCGTGCGGCGGCTCGCCCGCGTGGGCCCGCGCGATGAGGTCGCGCAACGCCAAAGGGTCGAGGGGCCGTGGGTTCCAGTAGGGGTTCTTCAGGGCGGCCTCGACGGCGGAGTCGATGCCGGACTCCGGCATGCCGAGGTCGCGCAGCGACACCGGAGCGTTCAGCCGACGCGCGAGATCGTAGAGGCCGCGCGCGGCGTCGGGCATGCCGAGCGCCTCGGCGACGATCCGCATCGTCTCGGGCACGGCCGGTGCGTTATAGGCCAGAGCATGGGGCAGCACCGCCGTATGGGTCTCGGCGTGAGGAAGATCGAATGTGCCGCCCAGCGTGTGGCAGAGCTTGTGATGCAGGGCCATGCCGACCGCGCCGAGGCAGGTGCCGCAGAGCCAGGCGCCGTAGAGTGCATCCGACCGGGCCTCGCGATCGTCGGGACGCTCGACGATGACCGGCAGGGCGCGGGCCAGCGCCCGGATGCCCTCGGCGGCCATCAGCGACACGATGGGGTTGCGCTCCTGGGCGTAGAGTGCCTCGACCGCATGAGCGACGGCGTTGATGCCGCTGACGGCGGAGAGGTGAGGCGGCAGCGACAGGGTGAGATCGACGTCATAGATCACGACCTCGGGCAATACTTTGGGGCTCTTCAGCGTGGTCTTCACGCCGACCTCGGTCTGCCCGAGGATCGCCGTCATCTCGGACCCCGCATAGGTGGTCGGAACGACGATCTGGGGCAGATCGGTGCGCAGCGCGATGGCCTTCGACAGACCGATGGTCGAGCCGCCGCCGACTGCCACGAGACCGTCGATTCCGTCCCTCTCGACCTGCCGCAGCGCCTCGGTGGTGACCTCGACCGGAGTGTGCATTCGCGCCCCACTGAACACGCCCGCGGCGCGCCGGCCGATCCGGCCGGCGAGTGCCTCGGCTTCGGCCTGCTGTTGAGGCGTCGCCAGGACCAGCACGCGCTTCAGTCCGAGCGCGTCGACCTCTGCCGGTAGTGTGTCGAGCGTTCCGGACCCGAAGATCACGCGTGCGGCCTGGGCCGCGTAGGTGAAGGGCTGCATCTGGCGTCAGCTCCCTGCTGGACATCGCTAACGGCAACAAGCTGTTGACCGACATCTTCTTGTGCGTTATTCGCACATTGTTATGTTATCGCACATTTCATCATCCTCGTGGGTCTGCGTCAAGTCGCGCCCTCGATCCAGTTCGCGAGGGCGCCCGTGACGGAGGAGCGCCCGGGCGACATGATGGGCGGCTTCGCCAAGGGGCTTGCCGTGCTGTCCTGCTTCGGCCAAGGGCACGAGCGATTGACCATTGCCGGAGTGGCGAAACTGACCGGGCTCGACCGGGCTACGGCCCGCCGCTGCCTGATCACGCTGGAGCGGCTCGGCTTCGCGAGCTTCGACGGGCGATGTTATGCGTTGACCGCCCGGGTTCTGTCGCTGGGCCATGCCTATCTGGCGTCGACACCGCTGCCCGAGCAGCTTCAGCCCTTCCTCGACCGGCTGGCTGGAGCGCTTCAGGAGTCCTGTTCCTGCTCGATCCTCGACGGAACCGATATCGTCTATATCGCCCGTTCGGCACAGCGCCGGGTCATGTCGATCAGTCTCGGGGTCGGAAGTCGGCTTCCGGCCTACTGCGCCTCGATGGGCCGCGTGCTCCTGGCGGCGATGGATGAGGACGAAGCCTTGCAGATCCTCGACCGATCGACCTGCGCGCCTCTCACGCCGAAGACTCGCGTTACCCGCGACCATCTCCGCGACGAGATCGCCAGGGTGAGACACGACGGTTATTGCATCGTTGATGAGGAGCTCGAAATCGGGCTTAGATCCGTCGCGGTGCCGATCCGAAACCGCTCCGGACGTGTCGTGGCGGCGCTGAATTGCGGCGTCCAGACCAGCCGGGCCAGCGTTGCTCAGCTGCGGACCGAGTTGCTACCCAGACTTCTCGAAACGCAGGGCCAGCTCGCGTCACTCATCGTCTGATCGGCACCGCCGCGGACAGCAGAGATGTCCAGATCGGATATGTTCGCCTGCAGGAGCACCTGGGCAGAGCCAGACAGGGTCGGCTCGATATGATATTTCCCACCCAACACTGGTCCGTAGAGACCGGCGAGCGGGGAAACATGATCACATCGATACTTAACTACATTCTCGACGCTCTCTGCTTGAGTGGAGAAGCGCATTGCGTGCAGCTCGATCGGGCGTGGGGCGCCCAGTGTGCCTGGCGTCGGCCTTTGGACTTACGACGTCGGCGCAGCAAGGTTCGGATCTTCGCCCCATTGCCGTGAGAGCGACCCGAGACCAGGCCGGTCTCGCCCCATCGTCGGGGGTCTCCTTCAAGTTTTTCGCATTGTGCCATGAACCCTTCCATGGCTAATGGCGCCGACACCCGCGCCACAAGAGACGTCGGCGTTGGGTGCCGTAGCGCCAAGCGACCTGAGGTAACAGGATGGACGACCGCGAACGGTATCGACCCTCGTCCAAGCCGTTGTCCATACGATGCCGATGACCCCGTCCGCTCTGCCGAACAACGCATCAGAAGCGGCCGTCGACGACGCAACAGGTCCGTCCTCTGCTCTCGTCGCCGTCCTGACACTGGCAAGCGGGGCTCTCATTGCCAACCTCTACTATGCCCAGCCCCTGGTGGCGGCGATCGGTCCTGCCGTTGGCATAAGCCGCGATCTCGCGGGCTCGATCGTCAGCATAACCCAGATCGGCTACGGCATCGGCCTGTTCTTCATCGTGTCGCTGGCCGATCTCGTCGAGAACAAGCGACTGGTCCTGGTGACCCTGGGACTCACCGTGGTGGGTCTCATCGGAGCCGCTACCGCCTCCAGCCTGACAAGCTTCTTCGCTGCCTCTCTGATGATCGGCGTCTGTTCGACTGGCGCGCAGGTGCTGTTACCCTTTCTGGCCCATCTCATTCCGGAAGCCCGGCGCGGCCGGACGGTCGGGAAGGTGATGGCGGGCGTGTTGACGGGCATCATGTTGGCCCGGCCCATTGCGCTGTTCGTCTCTGCCGCTCTTGGATGGCGCGCGGTCTTCCTGATCTCCGCCGCTGTCCTGGTGGCGATCGGCTTTTCGCTCGTGCGGATGATGCCGACCTACCATCCGACATCGGGCACGCCTTATTCCCGCATCCTGTCATCCATGCTGTCCGTCATGCGGACCATGCCGGCAGTCCGGTGGCGCGCCGCCTACCAGTCGCTGATGTTCTGCGCCTTCAACATGTTCTGGACGGC